>JBEBVG010000012.1:0-37785 GCA_040392845.1 Sphingobacterium sp.
ATAAAAATGGGTGCATATCTCCGGAAACCATGGGTGCATATGAGCGGATTATGCAAAAATTTTGAGCATATACTAAAAGTTGGTTCGGTTTTATAGCCTTGAAATTGATTTGTCCACATTTCAAACGTTGCTTACATATCAGTCTTGAATGTGTAACTAATTTCAAAAATGTCGTCTTGGCTCATATTTTTAGTTTGTTTGTTGTTGCACGATGTCAATGTTAGAAGTGTCAAAACGCTTCTTTCACAATAAAGTCGCTCGAAACACCTAATGAAGCTAATTGTTTTTCTACTGCCTGCATCATAGGTTCAGGTCCACAGAGATAAAAATAATTAGTATGTCCAGCTGTGTGTTTTTTAATTAAGTCTGCTGTGATATAACCGTGTTCGTATTCGGGGCGTTTTTCATCAGAAAGTACATTGATAAAATTGTTGTCTAACAGTTTATAGAATTTGTCTTCAAGAATTATATCCGCTTTGGTTTTGTTAGCAAAAATCAGCTTGTTGTTCCCAATGTGATTTTGTTTTTCAAGTTGTTTTAAAATGGCAATAAAAGGCGTAACACCTGTTCCGCCTGCAATAAAAATACCTTCGCCTTTATAGCTTATATCTCCGAAAACATCGTGAATAATTAATTCATCTCCTTTGTCTGATGAAAGCAATTGTTGGGTTACGCCATTGTGCGATGGATAGGTTTTTATAGTAAATTCTATGTGTTCATCGTTAGGCAGGGAAGTGAATGTAAATGCTCTTAATTCCTTTTCCCAACCTTGTTTGTTGAGCGATATGTCAACTGCCTGCCCAACAATATAGCTCAACTCTGTTGGCTTTTCCGCAACTATTCGTAAAACATCGTGAGTAAGATGTTCAACTGATATGATTTCAATTATTTGTGCCATTGTAAATTATTTATTGTTTTGAATATGCGATAAAAATTACTGCCTTACGGTGTTGTTCTCAAATTGCCCTGAATAGCTAACGGTGAGCGTTTTGCTGTTAGTATCATTGATACCTCTTGAAGCCACACACAAATGGTCTGCTTCTATTACAACGGCCACATCGTTGTGCTTCAAAATTTCTTTTAATGCTTCTGAAATCTGAGTAGTCAGTCGTTCCTGAACTTGCGGACGTTTGGCATAATACTGCACCAATCGGTTGATTTTAGATAAGCCGATAACCTGTTTGTCGGGGATGTATGCAACGTGTACTTTACCGATTATCGGCACAAAATGATGTTCACAATTAGAATACAGGGTAATGTCTTTTTCAATAAGCATTTTTTTATAATTATACTTGTTTTCAAAAAGACTTATTTCGGGTTTGTTATGTGGACTTAGTCCGCTGAACATTTCTTTTACAAACATTTTTGCAACCCTTTTTGGCGTTCCGCTCAAACTGTCGTCATAAAGATTAAGCCCGAGTGTGTACATTATTTCGGCAAAATGATATTCGATTTTGTTTATTTTCTCGTCATCGGTTAGCTCAAAAGCATCATCACGAAGTGGTGTTTCTGTTGTGGCTTCGCTCAAATCAATATTTGTTGCTTCTTGCATAAAATAATCAGAGTTCATTTATTTTCTTCATTACATTTTCTACGATTGCATCGCAATAGATTAAATTAAATTCAAACAGTTCTGTGGCAGAATATGTTTTCTCTATTTCGGTTCTCAGCATCGTTTTTGCCCTGTTAAGCCTTACTTTTACGTTGCTTTCGCTAATGTTCAGTAGGTTTGCTGTTTCCGATACATTCAGTCCACTCATTTCACGCAATGAAAATGCCATTCGGTAGTCGAAAGGAATTTTGCCAAGAGCCTCTTCGATGATATGTCTTAATTCACGGTTTTGAACTATTTTGTCGGTATCATTATTTGCGCTGGTAAACATTGGCTTAGAATTGTCGTTTACATCATGCATAATTTCGTTTTTAAAACTTGATTTCCCTTTTTTTCTGTAACAGTTGTTCATCATTATACGGATAATCCACGTTTTAAAATCCGAACGCTCCTCAAACTGTAACAGGTTTTTGTACGCATCAATAAATGTGTCCTGCATTAGATCCTGCGTGTCCTCGTGATTGTAATTGTATGACCTTCCTATTTTATACAGATAGGGGTTAAACCGCCTTACAATAAGCTCGTAAAGCGATTTTTCGCCGTTTAAAATTCGTCCGATAATTTCCGTTTCGGTAAATTTTTCAAATTGAACCATAGTTTACGCAATGATTTTAGATAATCTTGCCATAGAGAAAGCTGAAATTGCCATTACGAGATCACGTACTGCTACGTCTACATAGTTGAAGCCAAGCAGCAATGTCAATGCAATAACAGTAAGCCATGCAGCAACAATATATCCGCCAATTTCGGTTTTTTTCAGCACAATGATACCTGCAACGATTTCAATAACGCCTACAATCATCATAAAAGTTGCACCCGAAAACGGCAGCAAGTTTACGATAGATGGGTTAATGTATTGTTCCCAATTGGTGAGCAGATTTGTAAACTTGTCTGCTCCCGCAACGATAGGGACAATTCCGAATGTGACCTTTAACAGGTTGAACGTTTGTGTCAGCGACTGATTTTTGATTGTGCTTTCCATTTTTTTATCTTTTAAGTTGTTACTACCTTTTTAGAGTAAACGAACTTTGGAAAGGTTACAAAAAGTTTGTCGGGAACCTGAAATTTTGGAAGTGGGGTCTGTCGGTGATTACCGATAACGTTCTTGGGGTTTGGCGTCAGGCGGGACTTAGAAGCACTAATCTTAGTAGTTGCTTATCTACCTATATATAATCATTTTCTACCCGTATACTATTATCCATAAAGTAAATTAAATGAAATATTTTTATAATCATTCGTATAATATATTTTATAATGCACAACGGGTTATTAACAATTTAAAAATTAGCATTATTTAAAATGCACAACGGGTTATAAAGGTATATTTTTATAAGACGGGTCTTATTTTTCTCTTCGTACAGGAAGAAGTGTTTTTTGTTTTATCTTCCGAGGATACCTTATCTATGTGTTACTTTATCGATCGGATGGGGCTCAAAAAATAAGGGCACCAAAATTTGGCGCCCTTTCCACTTATTTTAAAAACAACTAAAACTTCGCTATTCCTAGAACTACTTCTCTATATCCTTCAGTGTATTTTCCACCTGCACCACTTTCTCTTTCACCACTTCTTTATCTTTTTTCTTGGCATTCTCCAAAGTATGCTCGCCTAAGATCGGTGCAATCACCAAGCCAACCAGGCAGGTCAATTTAATCAGGATATTCATCGACGGACCGGAAGTATCTTTAAAAGGGTCTCCCACCGTATCGCCTGTTACTGCTGCTTTATGTGCTTCGGAACCTTTATAGGTCATTTCTCCGTTGATTTCTACACCCGCTTCAAAGGATTTTTTAGCATTGTCCCAGGCACCACCGGCATTGTTTTGGAAAATAGCCCATAACACCCCTGATACAGCCACCCCTGCCATATAAGCACCTAATGCTTCTGGTCCCATAACAAAACCGACGATAATTGGGGTAATGATAGTAATCGCACCTGGCAACATCATCTCGCGCAATGCCGCCTTTGTCGAAATATCTACACATTTACCGTACTCTGGTTTTCCGGAACCTTCTAAGATACCCGGTATCTCCCTAAACTGACGACGAACTTCATTAACCATGTCCATCGCAGCTTTACCGACAGACTGCATCGCCAGTGCCGAAAAGACTACAGGTATCATACCTCCTACAAACAAGGCGGCTAATACATCTGCTTTGAAGATGTTAATCCCGTCGATACCGGTAAAGGTAACATAAGCAGCAAACAACGCTAATGCTGTCAATGCCGCAGATGCTATAGCAAACCCTTTACCTACCGCAGCAGTAGTATTTCCCACGGAATCAAGTACATCGGTACGTTGGCGTACTTCTTTTGGCAACTCACTCATCTCCGCAATACCTCCGGCATTGTCTGCAATAGGACCAAATGCGTCAATAGCCAATTGCATTGCTGTCGTAGCCATCATCGCAGAAGCGGCAATAGCAACACCGTAAAAGCCAGCTAAAGAGTACGATCCCCAAATTGCCAAAGCAAATAACAACACGGAAGAACAGGTAGACATCATACCTGTAGCAAGCCCGGCAATGATATTCGTAGCTGCACCTGTAGACGAGTTTTTCACAATGTTTAAAACAGGCTTTTTACCGAGCCCGGTATAATACTCCGTGAAGGAAGAAATCAGTCCTCCAACAGCAAGACCAACTATCGTCGAGTAAAAAATATTCATGCGCGGGACATCTATTATGCCTTCTCCAAAAAATTTCATGCGAATAACTTCTGGAAGCATATATTGGATTAAAAAGAAACAAGCTATCACGGTGAGAATAATTGCTGTCCAGTTACCCAGGTTTAGCGCCTTCTGTACCTGAGCCTCCCTGGCATCATTACTGGATACTTTCACAAAGAAGGTTCCGATAATGGAGGCTAATATACCTACACCTGCTATTACGATCGGCAAAAGAATAGGCCCCATACCCTGGAAGGAATCCGTGTAAGCAACACCGTTTGCCTCGGCCATGTCCTTAATAATATAGTTACCCAATACCATCGAAGCTAATACCGTCGCTACATATGAGCCAAACAGGTCTGCCCCCATTCCTGCCACGTCGCCAACATTATCCCCGACATTGTCGGCGATGGTTGCTGGATTTCGGGGATCGTCTTCGGGAATACCCGCCTCGACCTTACCAACCAGGTCGGCACCGACATCGGCCGCCTTCGTATAAATTCCTCCTCCTACACGTGCAAATAAAGCTATAGATTCGGCCCCTAATGAAAAGCCTGCCAAGGCCTCCAGCACTATTGTCATTTCATGATAAAAGTTACCTCCTTCAGATACGAACATTTTAATGAACAACAGAAAGAATATACTTAAACCCAACACCGCTAAACCTGCAACGCCCAAGCCCATGACGGTACCTCCCGAAAAGGAAACCTTTAACGCCTGTGGCAGGCTGGTACGTGCAGCCTGAGTCGTACGCACATTGGCTCTCGTCGCGATACGCATTCCTATATTTCCCGCTAAAGCAGAAAAGAAAGCTCCGAAAATAAAGGCTACAACAATAATCCAATGGGTCGTTTCGACAAGTGTCGACACAATAAATAAAGCAACAGATGCTATAATGACAAAAATCAGAAGGATACGATACTCTGCCCTCAAAAAGGCCATTGCACCTTCCTGAATACTTTTAGAAATAAATTGCATCCTGCTTTCTCCGGAATCCTGTTTCCCAACCCAATTGGCTTTGGAAACCATAAATAGAAGCCCCAATACAGCAAGTACTGCGGGTAAATAGATAATAAATTGTTCCATATATTGACTGTTCGTTTTTGGTTACTGACTAAAGCTATCAATTTTTTAGGAAAAACAAAATAGTTTAGCGAATTCTTTTAGAGAGATCTAATTTATAGCCCAGTGGTACATCTCTTCGCTAAGTTCAACTTTTCCTTCATCGACCAATGTTCGGAGAACTTCTATACGTTTGCTTTCACTACCTACAGCAATCGAGTCGACGAGGTCATGTAGATGATAGGGTTTTTCAAGTAAGAGCACACGTATTTGTTGCTCAATTTTTTGCTCTTGATCCTGTTTATGTTTCTGAATAAGACAAAGATCACATATACCGCAAGGTTCAGAATCTTCTTCTCCGAAATAATGCAACAAAGCCTGGCTTCGGCAACCTTTTGTGTCAAGATAATGATATATAGCTTTAACCTGCTCTTCCTTGATTTGCTTTTGTTCCTGGATAAAATCAGTATCTATATACAGATTTTTATAATCCACACGAGTTTGCAGGAACTGTAACTGCGGCTGATCAGTGCTTTTCAGATAGGAAAGAAGTTCTTGCTGCTGTAGATTTTGTAGCATGCCAACCACGGCTTCGTAAGAAATACCTAATTTTTTGGCAAACTCGTATTCATTTATAGGAACATAAAAATCAAATATCCCCCCATATGTTCTTAACATAGCCTTGATTAAAGGATCATACTTCGCTGATTGTACCTGAAATTTGTAAAGCTCTTGAAAATCCACTTCAATTTTTAGTCGGGAGGGAATAAATACGGCATCAGACAACGTTAACCAGCCTGCTCTTTCCAGGAACTTCAACGCACTAATGGTTTGCATCATATCCAATCCATACTTTTTGGCGAAATTTACCACGTCAAAATCTACTGTCAGGTCTTTACCCGCCCCATAGGCTATCTGATAGTGATTGTTCAGATGGTGATATACTTGTTGGACAAAATGTACCGAAGGAAAAGAAGATAAAAAAGAAGACCACAGTCTATCCCGGTCTTCCTGTTGAAATAATAGCACAGGAAAAGCCTTTTTTCCATCACGTCCGGCTCTACCTGCCTCCTGATAATAAGCTTCTAATGATTCAGGAATATCCAAATGAATCACGAAGCGTACATCTGATTTGTCTATTCCCATACCAAACGCATTTGTCGCAACAATAATCCGTACTTTTCCACTGCTCCACGCATCTTGCTTGCTTTCTCGCTCTTTTAGGATCAAGCCGGCATGGTAGTAATCAGCCGGGATACCATGATTCACCAGATAACGTGCGACTTCCTGCGTTTCTCTTCTATTTCGTACATATACAATACCCGTACCCCCCATTTTATTGATAATACGCAGCATTCTACCCATCTTGTTCTCTTCATCCAACGCCATATAGGCGAGATTAAATCGTGCAAAACTTGTTTTTAACACATTTGGAGCTGTGAAGCATAATTGCTGCTGTATATCCTCAATAACACGAGGAGTAGCTGTTGCCGTCAATGCAAGGACAGGTACTTTTGGATGAAGTTCACGCAATTGGCTCAGTTGAAGATAAGAAGGTCTAAAATCATAACCCCATTGTGAAATACAATGCGCTTCGTCGATAGCAAAAAGGCTGACCTTCATATAACGGATACGTTCTTTGACAAGATCCGAATGGAGCCGCTCAGGAGCAATGTAAAGAAATTTAATCTTCCCGTAGACGCAGTTGTCCAAAGCAATATCTATTTCCCGATAACTCATTCCCGAATAAATAGCCAAAGCCTCAATTCCTTTTTTACGAAGATGCTCAATTTGATCTTTCATCAAGGCAATCAACGGGCTGACGACTATACATATACCCTCCTGTATCAAGGTTGGCACCTGGAAGCAAATAGATTTTCCCCCACCCGTAGGCATTAAGGCAAGCGTATCCTTGCCTTGCAGGACGGCCTGGATAATCTCCTCTTGCAAAGGCCGGAATGTATCATATCCCCAATATTGTTTTAATGTAGAATGAATGGTCTCTTCCATAGCTGCTACCTATTCCAAACATACGCAAAATTATCTTTCAGCCAATAGGCCCTTCTGTCATTCTTATCGAAATCTTTTAGCATATTTATTGTATCATTATCCGTATTACTATCGTCAAAGATAATTTTCCCTTCTTTTTTTAGATTCTTTACCACGGAATAGGGTGAAGTTGTATTGTTGTTATGCGAAAGGACTATGTCTATAGAATCGAGGACAGTTTCGGACCATTTTTCTTTTACCAATGCAATGACTTGAACACCAACACGGATAAGTACATTACCTTTCTTTTCGACTTGAATAGGGACAAACTGTATTTTATCTTTATAAACATAGCGTGACAAATCCGGTAGCACGTGAAATTGAAGGATCGGGTGGCTTAGCGAGTCAAAGGAAGAAAAAAGAATCACGTTTCTATCTTCAAAATAAGCAAGTGCTAATCCCGAGCGAACATTGTATACCTTCAATCCCGAATAACTTATTTTCATAATAAATTGCCAACAAAGGCTAATGCAAATTATCCCTGCCAGGAAAGTACTGACGAGAACAGCTCTTTTACTTCTTTTAGCCAGTGAAAAAGTAACCCCAACAACAAAGAATAATCCCAATACAACGAGAAGAGCAGACCATTCTATTCCACGAATGACTGCAAATGGCAAATTAGCTACCCATTCTAAACCCTCTATTGAAAAAACTAACAGGAAATTCAACATTTTTCCGAGATATATATTGATTATATCAAACGGGCAAATCGCCAAAGTAAGTCCGGCATACATTATAGCGGTGCTCGGCAGGGCAATGAACAGATTGCCGAACAAAAAATAAGTCGGGAATTGCGCGAAATAATAAAGGACAACTGGTAGGGTAAACAATTGAGCGGCAATAGACACATAACTGTACTCTACAATCCACATCAAGTATCTATTCGTAGGCAAATAACATTTCTTTAGTAATGGATACAATAGCAAAATTCCCAATATGGCCAGATAAGATAATTGAAATCCGACATCAAAGAGAGATTTGGGCGTGAATAAAAGAATGAACAACGCTGAAGTTGCAAGGGTATTTAATGGTACCTGCTTACGCCCAATCAAGGTAGATAGCAAAAAAAATGAAATCATAATCCCCGCCCGGAGAATCGGCGCAGCCATCCCTGTTAACACGACATACGACCAAATGGACAACAAGATGACCGTACTTTTTATTACCTTTCCATACTTGTGACTATCCAGCCGCCTCAACAATATATTCAAAAATCCAAACACTAACCCTACATGTAGACCGGAGACACTCAGAACATGCACGGTTCCTGTGTTCGTAAATGCTTGTAGGGTATCCGGATCTATTTGTGACCGATATCCAAAAATCAGTGCACTTACCACGTGAAATGCTTCCTGGTTCTGCAAATAAGTCTCAAATTTATGCATCAACAGCTTTCTGATCCGGAACGCCGTTGAAACAAAAAAACTTCCTGCATGTTGTGACAACAGCTCATATTCTCCTAGGGAAAGATAACATTGATACCAGATATCATTATTTGCCAAATAAGACTTGTAATTAAATTCATAGGGGTTATATGGAGGTAACACCTCCTTTATTCTATTCTTGAAAATAATGACATCACCATATTTCAGCAAAATACCGATACTATCATCACGTGAAATGGTAACCATTAAAGTGCCTTGAGCTAAAAAGGAAGAATCCGCCCGCTGTCCTCCTTCGATTTTCAAAGGAAACCGGATACTTTTCTCCCGGAAAACGGGTTCATCTATGATTTTTCCACTATAATGGTCAGCTTCAATAGCAGCAAAATAGTCCGGTTGTATAGCAGGAATAGTTTTAACGGAAGCCCAATAGCCCAATACAATAAAAAATAAAAGAACTAGAATGGAAATTCCCCGCGATTTCCAAAGCAGGTATCCTGGGTAAAGATATAATGAAATGATACCCGCGATAATTAAGAATAATATACCCGCCACTACAACCAAATTCAAACATCCAATCACAAAATAATGCCCCAGTAGAATGCCCAAAGCATAAGGTAACAATATTTTAGCCATTGGAGCTACCATTGCCACCTCAACTGCAAAGTAACATCCGATTTCTTGTCATTCCTTATTTGATCTAAACCCGAACCAACACTTTCTTTGTCGACATACTTTGTCAATGCATACCTGGCCCATAGATCTACACTATGGAAAGCTCTCCAGCGTAAATTAATGTATGTCCGTATACCTTTATCATAGTATAAAGGAAAACCAGAAGCATATAAGACATTATTCTCATAGGCATATATCCTGGCGTTATACCCATCCGTATCAAAGCAAGCAAATCTTATATTAACGTCTAACTTTTTTTGATATCCTTTCCAGAATACATCCTGATAGACCAGCCATCCTTTAGCCTGTATTGCTCTTTCCTTGTCGTAAATTGTCCACTCAGCTCTGTTTCTCACTGTCCAGCGATCGCTGAGCTTATACTGAAATCCTATCCGGAACTGATTACGTATGACATCTGCCAACATGTTTTCATGCCGCTCTTCGAGCAGCAGGTTTTCCTGGTGTAATCTATGCCTGTACCGCATCTTGATTGACCCTCTTTTGTACCATGAGTAGGTAAACTGTGTTAAAAAATCTATACCATGACCAGGCCCGTCGACACGATATTTCAACCATGGGGATTTAAAAAGATCTATATACGTTCCCCATTCCACCCGACGATTGGGATGATAAACCAATCCCGAATAAACACCGCTCTCGTTGGCTACTTTAGAGCTTTCTCCCAATGCGTGTGCATAGAAGGCGTGATAATTCCGTTGGTAATACCGATAATGAACTACGGCCGATACTTTGGGATGCAAGCTTGCCAACATACCTTGATTAATCGCTACACCACTCCCTAAGCTGTGCGCCCCCTCTCCAAACAGGTATAGATTGCGATACGTATAATGATAATGTACACCAAGCTGACGCACCGATTTTCCCTCAAAATCAAATCGCTGATACAGGGCTGTGCCCGGCAGAACAGGATGAGTAAAGGATGTCGCCAGGTAGGTTACCCCCATACGCAACCGTAAATACTGATACGTCAGATTGGTGCCATAATTATATTGCGTGACAGCTCTCCTGTAAAATTGTTCCGTCGGCGTGCGATGCAAACCGGAATAATTAATACTCGTAATAACGGACACACCTTCGGAGATATCCTCCACTTTACCCGACAACCTGTTGCACGACACAAAAGGAGTGATCTCCCATTTTTTACCAGGCACGATAGTCGCTGCTATGCCCCTATGGAAATTACTTTCGTTCATCGAGGAATACGGCAATAAACCTCGTCCTTGTCGTGCTGCACTACTTATCCATGCTCCTTTACCGAAACTAAGGCCGTTCCAGAGCAGCAGTCCCTGACCAAATTGCAAAGCATAATCGCCAATGACAACCTGCTTGACAACTCTGCTTACTTGTTTTAAAGTCAAATGCCCGGAATAAAAATCAAAACCCAAAGATTGTTTACCACGAAAAAAGAGCTCCCCGGCATCTTTCTCCATATTGAGGGATAAACGAACTCTATCTTCATAATTGAATTTATATCGTATCGAATATCGGTTAGGATCCCCAAGATAATGAGAACGTGTTTCATCCTTAATAACATATCCTTTCTGCTTTTCCAATACCCGCCCGTATCTTATAAGCACCATCTGATCCGCTTTTTTCCAGGTCATTTTTGCATTTATATCTTTCCATATGGTAGATGGTCTTATTTCCACAAATAATCTCAACAGCTGAATTGTACGAAAATCCAGCTCTCGAATGCTTTGCAACTCCAACAAGGATAAAAATTCACCTGTCAACGTGCGATGATCCAGAATACGTTGAACTTGCAATGGCGAAAGGAATATTAAATCTGCCAATTCCTCTTCACTTACGGTATTAAGATTTAAAGGATTCTTTTGATACATCTGCAATCTCTCCATAACTTCACTTAGGTCAACTTCTTCATCGGCGATATCCGTCAATTGCTCTATCAACATTTCTTCCATATTTGGTATTTCCTGAGCAATACAAAAGCGGGGTACCGCATACAGCAGCAGCAGAATTAAATAAATATTTATTTTAGAAACCATAAGCTATTGCCAATTGAGGAGAAGTGCCTAACTGTGGGTGGAAGGATGATGCGATATCAACATGAAGCTTATCTAACGTAAGCCCTACACCACCAAAATACTGCATAGGAAGGGTAGCTATGCCTCCACGTATAAAAATTTTTGCGTCTACCGCATATTCTACACCTCCACGACAATCAAGGGCTTTATACTTGTCATAATATGTGTCACAGGCTAGCCGAAGCTCCCGTGATAACACATAACAAAATCCTATTCCAAATTCCGCGGGAATGTATTGAAGAATATTATCCTGATATTTTGATTTAGTGACATTTCGTGTAAAAGCTCCTACGGTTATATAGTCGCTAACATAATACTGAAATCCTAAATCCAGAGAAAAGGTCTTGTCATCCTGGTAATTTGTGACATGATAACGATGCCCATTGACACTTATAGCACCAGAAACAAGGTGGCCAAACCTCTTGGTATAAACACCTCTTAAAGTCAACAAATTGCTGACCTTCTTTATCCCATAACTGTTCACACTGAAGGCCACCACATGGGATGACGCCAAAGGACATGCTATAAACAATGCCTGAGATTGAATCTCCGACGAAAAGAAATGGCTTTGGGAAGCAATCCCAAACTGCATGTTTTCTAATAAAGCAATTCCAGCGGGATTGTTGGAAAGGCTATATAAGGATCCCTGCGCCAGGCCTGTATTGCCCATAGCTAGAAATGGCGCTGCATTGAATATCTGCGAAGATGCTTTTATCGAAAAAAGCATAAAGAAAAGTATACCTAAAAACATGAATAGATTAATTTATTTTCGTAAAAATATATATAATATTTTACGTTTCATAATAATAAATTAATTAAATTTCACAACATAGGTTTTATATAAGAAAATATGTTTCTAAAACGAAGATAAATATATCGAGTTAGTAAAGAGCTTCTTCAGTATTTTGCACAAAAAAGGCCAGGCAACAATTGCCCGGCCTCCCATATTACTTAATATAAATTAAATATCAATTTTCGCATATCGGGCATTTCGCTCGATAAATTCCCGCCTGGGGGCAACTTCATCTCCCATTAACATCGAAAATACACGATCACATTCCGCTGCATTTTCAATCGTTACCTGACGTAAAGTACGATACTCAGGATTCATTGTTGTATCCCACAATTGTTCCGCATTCATTTCTCCCAAACCCTTATAGCGTTGTACATGTACGCTGTCTTCTTTACCACCGCCCTTCAAACGCTGAATCGCAGCAAGGCGCTGGTCTTCGTTCCAGGCATATTCAAAATCTTTTCCTTTCTTAACCAGGTAAAGTGGAGGCGTCGCAATATAAACATAGCCTTTTTCAATAAGCTCACGCATATATCTAAAATAGAATGTCAGTATCAATGTCGCGATATGACTACCATCCACGTCGGCATCTGTCATGATGATAATTTTATGGTAACGAAGCTTCGCGGTATTTAAAGCTTTCGGATCTTCCTCTGTTCCAACAGACACTCCGAGAGCAGTGAACATATTTTTAATTTCCTCGTTTTCGTAGATTTTATGCTCCATCGCTTTTTCGACATTCAGGATCTTACCGCGCAACGGCATAATCGCCTGATATTGACGATCTCTCCCCTGCTTGGCGGTACCTCCTGCTGAGTCTCCCTCAACAAAGAAAATTTCACATAGAGCAGGATCATTGCTTGCACAGTCTGCTAACTTTCCAGGTAATCCCGAGCCACTCATAACGGTCTTACGTTGAACAAGGTCACGTGCCTTCCGTGCAGCTGCACGTGCTTGTGCCGCAATAATCACCTTTTGAACGATGATTTTTGCTTCACGGGGATTTTCCTCAAGATACGCCCCTAGGATCTCTCCTACAGCGACATCCACTGCACCCATTACTTCCGTATTTCCAAGCTTGGTTTTGGTTTGTCCTTCAAACTGTGGCTCCGCAACTTTAACAGAAATGACCGCTGTCAAACCCTCACGGAAATCATCGCCTGTGACCTCCACTTTAGAATTCTTAAGCAATCCAGAGTCATCTGCATATTTTTTCAGAATACGTGTTAACCCTCTTCTAAAACCTGAAACATGTGTACCTCCTTCTATCGTATTAATATTATTGACATAGGAATGGACATTTTCGGAGTAGGTATCGTTATATTGAAAAGCCAATTCTACCGGGGTTCCTTGCTTTATGCCTTCCAGATAAATCGGTTCCGGGATTAATGCTGTTCTATTTCCGTCCAGGAACTTTACAAATTCTTTAAGCCCGCCTTCAGAAAGGAACGTTTCCATTTTCTCCGATCTGTCCTCGTTGGTTTCACGTTCATCGGTCAATGTCAAGCGAACACCCTTATTCAGAAAAGCAAGTTCACGAAGACGATTGGCCAAAGTATCGTAATTGTACACGATCGTCTGTGTAAAAATTTCCGGATCCGGTGTGAACGTTACAATCGTACCTGTAACATCAGTTTTCCCCACTTCTTTGACATCGTACATGGGCTTCCCTCTCTCATACTCCTGATGAAAAATCTTGCCGTCAAGATGTACCTCGGCTTTCAAATGCGTAGACAAGGCATTCACACAAGATACCCCTACACCGTGGAGACCTCCGGACACTTTGTAAGTATCCTTGTCAAACTTACCTCCCGCATGCAGCACGGTCATAACCAGCTCCAATGCAGATTTATTTTCTTTCTTATTGATCCCGGTCGGAATACCACGACCGTTATCTTTCACTGAAATCGAATTATCTTTGCAGATTGTGACGTATATTTCCGTACAATACCCTGCTACAGCCTCATCGATGGAGTTGTCAACAACCTCATATACCAAATGATGCAAACCCTTTGGACCCGTATCACCAATATACATAGAAGGGCGCTTACGTACAGCCTCTAATCCTTCTAATACCTGAATATTATCCGCTGAATACGTACTAGAATTCTTCTTTTCTTCGCTCATTTATTTAGTTTAAAAATAATAGATTCTTATAGCTCAAAAATAACAAATTTTATGCATTTTGACAAGTATAAAAATGGATAGCTCTGCCACCTAAAAACTTTTTTTACAGGTTTGTGGGGGAATTAAATTGATTTTTAATTTTTTTATAGTAGGTTTGTTGCTTTATTGCGAAAATTGACGAACATGAATAAATTTTTATCACATTTCACCAAAGTAGCTTTTGGAATAGCGGTAGTTGCTGCAACTGCAGCATGCAACCAAAATACGGGTTCGGTAAGCACTCCAACAGATGCCGACAGTACAAAGACTGTCCCTGTTCAAAAGGAAAAAATTGTCTATGTAAACTCAGACACTCTTTCTGAACAATATGGCTATTTCAAAGATATCAGAGCCAGACTAGAAGATAAAGCAAAAAAGGCACAAAGCAACCTGCAGGCCAAAGGGCAGGCTTTCCAACGGGAAATAGCTGAAGCAGAAAAAAATGCAGCAACTATGAGTGCCGCAGAGCGTCAGGCTACTGAAGAAAGACTTGCTCGCAAGCAGCAGGAACTCGCGCAATTAAATCAAAATGCATCAAACTCTCTGGCACAAGATGAAGCGACAGAGTTCAATGCCGTATATACAACTATTACGGAATACTTAAAGAAACATGCTGAGGAAAAAGGCTATAGATTTGTATTAACATACTCAAAGACAAATCCTGCTGTGTTGTATGCTGATCCTAAGTTAGACGTTACAAAAGAGGTTTTAGAAGCGCTAAACAAAGAATACGGTGCAAAAAAAACAACTGATAAAAAATAATATTTAAGCACCTTTCAAGCTTAAAAAAGCGGAGCATCCTAAAAATTGTCTCCGCTTTTTTTATTTCTCAAGGTCAATCGGTATTTTTAAGAATCTTAGTATTTCGTCATGACTACAACAATCCTCCGAACACCAGACAACAAATTCGACTGGATAGACATCACTAATCCAACGGTTGAAGATTTTGCCGAGTTGAAGATCAAATATAATCTACATGAAGCTTCCATTAAAGACTGTATTGAAACAGGACATCTTCCGAAGATTGAGGAATTCGAAAATTATCACTTTTTAATCATCCGATCTGTTCCAAAAATATTGGCGGACGATTCCGACTCGCTAATTGAAGTGACTGAGCGTATCTCTATTTTCTATGCGGAGAACTTTCTGATCACGGCACATCGCCATGAAATAGAATTCCTAAAAACGCTGGAAAATTTAAACAAAGATCATAAGAAGCTTCAATCAAGCAAAAGTCTGGTAAATACCCTGGTCTCTTCAGCATTAAAAACTTTTGAAGATCTCGTCCTGGGTAAAATGTCTGTCCAGCTGGATGAATATGAAGAAACTGTTTTTCTACACAGACGTAGGAAACCTTTTCTAAAGAAGCTCTATTATATTAAAAGACAGATAGACGTTATCCGCAGTGTACTGACTCTTTACAAGGACATTGTTGATTATTTTCATATGCCCCAATATCGAAATATTTATACACAAGACCTGCGTGACCTTTTTTCCAGAACAAACACATTGTATCGCAATATCGCTGAAAACATCTCTCAGTTACTTTCTATCTATTTTAATATAGAATCCAATCACACCAATGAGATCATGCGTATGTTGACTATCATCTCTGTATTTTTTATGCCACTTACTTTTATTGTAGGGGTATATGGAATGAATTTCAAATATATGCCCGAGCTGGAATGGAAGTATGGATACGCAGCGGTCTTATTTGCGATGGTGGTTTTATCCGCACTCATTTATTATTGGTTCAGAAAGAAAAAATGGCTCTAAATTAAATTTTGCTTTTTCGGCGTAGTGGCCACAAATTCCTTCAGATAGAATGGTTCAAAATAAATGATATCCTCAAAATCCCTGATTAAATACTTTTGCCAAACGGATGCACTCATGTAAGCCGATGAATGTTGGTATCTTACATCTATCGCAATTCCTTGATCATTTTCAAAAAATCCTTGCAATTTATCAGCACCGGAACCGAACAACACGATCTTTTTACCTGTATAATCTCTGAAACTATTTTCATCGATAATCTGGGCCGAAGTGGTGGAAAGAATACTTCCATATTTATCAAATACCGCCATATAAACCTCCATCCTGCGCGCATCGATAACAGGACAAAACAAGTCATATGAACTACCGGCATGAGTAAGTTGATAACCGTCAAACATACTATGCAAAGTATTGACAGCGATCAACGGCAAATTTAATCCGTAACAAATCCCTTTGGCGGCGGAAACTCCGATACGTAAACCCGTATAAGATCCCGGCCCCATACTCACAGCAACAGCAACTATATCTGAAAACGAGATCTTATTACGGCTCAAAATTTTATCAATAAACAGGGTCAAACCCGAAGCATGCTCATTGGGCTCCTTCGCCGTTATCGCATCAATCAAGTTGCCCGACTCGCTTAGCGAAACGGAACAAACCTCGGTAGCTGTGTCTATCTGTAAAATATATTGATTACGCATAATTCTTTTTTAAGGAACCGGGTCATGTCCATGCCCTCCCCACGGATGGCAACGCGCTATCCTTCTCAAAGCCAACCATCCCCCTTTAAATGGGCCATACTTAATGATTGCCTCCTTACCGTATTGTGAACATGTAGGTGTATAACGACAGTTGGCTCCCAACATTGGCGATATAAAAAGCTGATAGACACGTATAATCAGAAGAAAAACCAACTGAAATAAACGTCCTATAACTTTCCCTATCATTTTAACAAATTTCATGAACAACCTGATTTAGACTTTTGTTCATCTTAAGCAGATATTGATCAAACGGTATATCTTTGTCGGAAAGATATTGAATAGCGAGCAACATGTTGATTGACTGTAGCTGAATTTCAGGGAGCAAAATCTCTCCCTTTTGTAGACGATACACCTCCCTTATCTTCCGCTTTATCTTGTTACGCATGACAGCCCGTTTTACTTTACGCTTCGGCACGGAAATCAAAATCTGAGCTCCCGCAGGAAGTTTCTCAGCAATTGGTAAGTATATAATCCGAAAAGGATATACAACAAAAGAAGAACCGTTATGAAATAGTTTGTTAATTAAACTCCTACTACATAACCGCTCTTCTTTTCTAAATATCTTTTTCATATCGATGACTATATAGGCCAATAAGGCGCACCCGCTCTAGTCACCGGTGCAAAAAACTATCCTTTGTGACGATACTCGTCAGAAACAGTAAGGCGTTTTCTACCCTTTGCTCTACGAGAAGCTAATACTCTTCTACCATTAGCTGTACTCATACGCTCTCTGAATCCGTGCTTATTTCTTCTTTTTCTTTGCGAAGGCTGAAATGTTCTTTTCATGACGCTATATTATTTTTAGTATTTTTATTCCTATTGAGGAATGCAAAGGTAGTATTTTTTTTAAAAAAATCAAATATATAGAACAAAAACTTCTCAGCAAGGAAACGCTATATACATCTTGGTACAGCGATTATTTGCTCCGGAGAATATCCCTGATTTCCGCTAAAAGCGTTTCCTCTTTTGAAGGAGCAGGAGCTTCTTCGGGAACGATTTCCTCTTTACGTTTCAAAGAATTCAACCCCTTAATAACTATGAAGATACAGAATGCAATAATGATAAATTGGATGATAACATTTATAAAATTACCATACTTAACTGCTACCTCATCTATTCCCGCTGCTTCATTAGCTTGGGTGATAACATATTTAAGCTCGCTAAAATCGACACCTCCCGTGATATACCCAATTGGAGGCATGATTATATCGTCAACTAAAGATGAAACTATTTTCCCAAAAGCACCACCTATAACAACACCGACGGCCAGATCGACAACGCTACCTCGCATTGCAAACTCTTTAAACTCTTTAAGAAATCCCATATTTTTATATATTTTTTGTTATCTATTACAATTATAATGATAAAAACAATATATTTGATTATATCAACCCTTAAAAATATAGATTTATAATAACATCTACATTTATTCATATAAAGTTTGGGGATTTATACAATTTCATTTATTATCGTATCATGAAAAAGATACTCATAGCAGACGACCACAGTATTGTTAGACTTGGAGCTTCTGTAATTATACAAAGCACCTACAAAGATGCTGAGATTACACATGCGACGACCTACAAAGAGGTTGTTGATCACGTAAAACAAAACCACTTCGATTTACTGCTGTTAGACATCAATATGCCGGGCGGCAACAATATCAAGGTCATTAAAGAAATCATCGACCTTCAAAATGATTTGAAAATTTTGGTCTTTTCTTCTTACGATGAGAACATTTATGCCTTGAGGTACATTGAAGCAGGCGCCGCCGGCTATCTGAATAAAAACACAGCAATGGATGAGCTAGGAGCTGCTATTCAAAGCATTCAGGAACGCGGAAAATATATGTCGCCTTCTATACGAGATCTCTATGTACAAACATTGATAACAAACAAATCGACTATTCAAACCGCTAATCCATTATACAAATTATCCAACCGGGAGATGGATGTAGCAAAACATTTAATAGACGGGCATGGTATCCTTGAAGTGTCTTCTTTGCTAAATTTGAGCTCTTCGACAGTAAGCACTTATAAAAGCCGTGTATTTGAGAAGCTTCAGGTTAATAATATTCCTGAATTAATTGAATTGTTCAAATTACACGCCATAGAATAACACAAAAAAAGGTGGCAAAAGCCACCTTTCAAAATAATATAAATCGATTATATTTAATCCACATTGTCATGTAGGAAAGAATTATTCGATCTGATTTCAGTAGTACCTTCATCAAAAGATAATGTAAACCGAGACACTTGTGAATCAGAGGAATGTGGCACATCCTCCAATGTCTTCTGTTTCCTTTTATAGGCTGGTTCACTTTCTAACTCTTGTAAACCATTTGATGATTTTAACTTCATACTCAATTCCTTCAAACGTAAGATGCGCTCTTTGGTTTTAAGTAACTGATCCTCAAAATTAACGTCATCTGTCATTTCCTCTTGATGGACTGTTTCGACACGATCAGGGGAAACTATATTATTTTCTACAATAGCGCTAACTTCATGAGCAACATCTTCATTTGGCTGTTCGTAAGCATCAAATACTGTAGGAAGTTTAAATTCAAAAACCGATGGTGTAGTCTTAAGTTTAAACTCAGATGTATCATCCATATCACCTACATTTCCATCCTCTGCCTTCTCTTCGGCATCCAACGTATAACGAACCACCTCAGTATCTGCTTCAACCTGAGCAGAGCTTCCATTAGAGGCATTCACATAGCTGTTTGTTGTCGAGAACAGATCTGTCTGCGGCGGGGCCGCATGGGCTATTGGTGATGCAACAGGCGACTGTACGGGCTTAATAAATTCACTTTGCTGAGCAGGTTTTTCAACAAACTGGTTCTGAACGATTGGCTTAATGTACGGAGTTGTCGGTTCAGGAGTTAGAGGTATAGCAATTTTTTCATTCTCCTTTTCCTTGATACGTTCTTCTGAGGTTTGAAATCCTGTAGCGATAATTGTTACAGACAGTTCTTCCTGCAAAGATTCATCAATACAGTTACCCCATATCAAATCCGCTGTCAGCCCTGCTTTTTCCTGGATATAATCTGTAATAACAGCTACTTCATCCATAGTTACTTCTTTCGTACCAGAAGTAATATTCAACAAAATATATCGCGCACCTTCAATCTCGTTATCCTTCAATAATGGTGATGCCAAAGCTCCGGTCACTGCTTCGATCGCTCTGTTGTCTCCAGAGGCAACGTGGTTACCCATAATAGCTACACCACTGTCATTCATCACTGTCCGCACATCTTTAAAGTCGACATTGACATAACCAGGTATAGTGATGATTTCAGCAATACCCTTGGCCGCAGTAGTTAGTATATCATCCGCTTTGGCAAATGCTGCTGTCATCGTTAAGTTACCGAAGATCTCGCGAAGCCGATCATTTGAAATCACCAAATATGAGTCTACATATTTACGCAATTCGGCTAATCCTTCTTCCGCTTGAGAGCGACGTTTTTTTCCTTCAAAAGCAAATGGTGTCGTAACAATCGCAACAGTCAACACTCCCATTTCTTTGGCTGCCTTAGCTAGTACAGGACTCGCTCCTGTACCTGTACCGCCACCCATACCTGCTGTGATAAATAACATTTTGGTATTCGTACCCAACATTCTCTTAATATCATCGATACTTTCGATTGCCGAATTTTCCCCTACATCAGGATCTGCTCCGGCACCCATTCCTTCTGTGAGGCTAGCCCCTAACTGTACCTTGTTCGGAATAGGACTCAGCTCAAGCGCCTGGGCGTCCGTATTACATACGATAAAGTCTACACCACTGATCCCTTGCTTATACATATGGTTGACGGCATTGCCACCACCGCCACCGACGCCTATCACCTTGATAATAGACGACTGCTCTTTTAACATTTCAAATTGTATCGACATAAATATCCTATTTCTATAAAACTTCGGCCCTTATAAGCCAACCTAAACCCAAATTTCCAATGTAATAATACCAAAAATATTAACAGCAGTTTTCCACATTTGTTAGATTGTGGAAAAATACATCTCATGTTGAAAATTACTTTTTCCCTATAAAGGTATCGTCATCATATTGTGCATCATCCTTGATAAATTCAGAAATAATTTTTGTAAACCAACTTTCTTTTTTACTCTGTTTTTCCGCAATATCAAGAACCGTTGTCTTCTGAGATTTCCGGGAAATCTTTTCTTCCTGTAGCTTTTCATCCCCTTCGTAATCCTGAATACCTTTCATCAACAGGCCGATACTAGTTGCATACATCGGACTTTTCATTTCTTCAAATGTTTGCTTATTCAGCATATCAGTTTTAGCCAGATATTCGTTGGGATAACCAATTCGACATTCAATACCTGTAATATACTCCACAAGTTGCACCAAATGCTTCAGCTGAGCTCCTCCTCCCGTGATAACAATTCCGGCAATTAGCTTATCTTCATACCCAGAGGATTTAATCTCATAATATACGTGTTCAATAATCTCCTCCATACGAGCCTGAATAATAAAGGCCAGGTTCTTTACAGAAATTTCTTTAGCTTCACGTCCACGTATACCGGGAACACATATTACTTCATTTTCCTTATTTTCATCCGCTAAAGCAGAACCATAGCGCACTTTCAATTGTTCGGCCTGATTACGTAATACTGCACAACCCTGGCGAATGTCTTCGGTAACGATATTACCGCCTAATGGAATTACAGCCGTATGACGGATAATGCCTTCATGGAAAATGGCAACGTCTGTCGTGCCCCCTCCAATGTCAACCAACACGACACCAGCCATCTTTTCCTCCTCATCCAATACAGCTTCAGATGACGCCAGAGGCTCCAGGACGAGAGATGACACTTCCAGATCCGAATTATCAACACATTTTTTGATATTTTTTATATCCGTTACACGCCCGGAGATAATGTGAAAATTCGCTTCTATCCGACGCCCTGCCATACCCACGGGCTCCTTAATTCCAGGCTCATTATCAATAGTGAATTCTTGCGGCAACACATGGATAATTTCTTCACCCGGAGGCAAAACCAATTTGTACATATCTGAAATCAGCCTTTCTATATCGTTGTGACTGATTTCCTCATCATCGCCTTTCGTAAAAATTCCGCGATGCTGAATACTTTTGATATGCTGGCCAGCGATACCGACATTCACCACTTTGATATCTACATTAGATTGTCCTTCTGCACCGGAAACTGCCTCACGAATGCTGGAAACAGTCTTATGGATGTTAGCAACCACGCCGCGGTTTACACCTGCAGACTCTGCTTTACCAACTCCTAATAGCTCTATTTTGTTACTACCACTACGGCGACCTACAGTAACACAAATCTTGGTTGTACCGATATCCAACCCCACTATGATTGGATTTTCTTTTTCAATTTCTGTCATTCTTGGTTTCATATGCTGTATTTATGCTGTAATTTTTAATTTCTTGAATTAATTTTCATTTGGAGACTATCAATAAACCAGTCTCCTCTGCGCTCACAGATGATCTGGCCTCCATATTTTACATTAACTTTTTCGTATGCTTCAGAACCTACCTTTGGCAGGATATTTTTATAATACACTTCTAACCTATCCAGCTTATATTGCAGTGAATCGGCATTACCAATAACCAACACTTCTTTTCCAATACGAGGAATCAACTCAATATCCCGTTGTTCGTTAACGTACAATTGTACAATTTGGTTAGCCCAGAGATCATTCTCTTTGACATGTTTTACAATCTGCACCAAATCCATAACAACACCCGATTTTACAGGTTCCAATGGTGCGGCGTAAAACTCGGTGATATTACCATTCGCGACCAACACATGCGGTACATATTTCAACGTAGTCGGAATTTTTTTATTTTGTGTATCCACATAATATTCCTTTCCCTGTTTGTTAATCACACGAAGCAAGACCTCTCTTTGTTTCACAACAACTTGTAACAGACCATCCATATCAGTATGAACAGAAGCATGAGCTACATAAGGCAGTTTCTTCAATGTGTTTTCTATTTTTTCTATTTCGATACTGTTCAATTCTTGTCCAACAACTACGCCATGATTGTCATGAATCAATTTGGCAATGTCTTGTTGATCAATAAATGTCTCCTTCCCTTCAATAATCACCTTAAGTGACCGACAAACCTGCGCATTACTTTTTTCTGACACAAGCGCCATAAGCATAGTAAGTCCGACCAGGGCTCCTATCCCTAGCAAACTATAAAATACTAAACTCCATCTTAGGCGCTTCATGTCTTATTTATTTTCTAAAATATTCTTAATAGGCTTCACCAAACGATCGATATCTCCTGCCCCCATAGTTACGATCAGCTCTGGACTCTCGGCTTCTATACTATTCAGAACTTCCTGAGGTGTTACCAGGCGTTTATTTTCTAATATGACTTTATCAAGCAACCACTTTGAATCTACTCCTTCTATTGGCAATTCCCTTGCCGGGTAAATCTCCATAAGTAGTAATTCGTCCACCATAGCCAATACTTCTGCAAATCCTTCAACAAAATCACGCGTGCGGCTAAACAAATGCGGCTGAAATATCGCTGTCAGTTTTTTCTCAGGGTATAGCTTCCTTATAGAGCTCAAAAATGCCCTTAATTCCTCGGGATGGTGTGCATAATCATCAATATAAATATAGCGTTCATGTTTAACTATATATTCAAATCGTCTTTTAACCCCTCGAAAATTAGTTAACGCGTTTACGACCTTTTCCTGATCGATGCCTAATAACAAAGCTACAGTAATAGCCGCAACGGCATTCTCTACATTATGAAGTCCCGGAATACCCAATCTGATTGCTCTTATATAAGTTTCTCCCCTAACATAATCAAAATAAAAATCTCCATCAACGACTTCAATATTCCTTGCATATACTTCAGCATCCGATTGATCCCGGCTATAGCTAATATCTCCAGCAAACGGTAATCCTTCTTTCACAATAGATAAACCGCCTTCCACTATCCGATCTAAATAAAGCTCAAAAGATTGGACTAAATGTGTTTTATCTCCGTAAATATCCAAATGATCAGCATCGGCAGAAGTTACTACTGCAATATTTGGATGTAAGGTCAAAAACGATCGGTCATACTCATCGGCTTCCACGACAATGACGTTATTATTACCGAAGAGTACATTGGTATTGTAATTTGAACTAATTCCTCCTAAAAATGCGGAACAATCATATCCTGAATCTTTAAGAATATGCGCAATCATCGTCGAAGTAGTTGTTTTACCATGTGTACCAGCGACACCTATCGTAAACCGATTAGCACTTAAAAACCCCAAAACCTCAGAACGCTTAAATAGCTCAAAACCCCTCTCTACAAACCATTGTTTAATTTTTAAATCTTTCGGCACAGCCGGTGTAAATATCACTAAGCTTTCGGCTGATGGTTGCTTAAAATCAGCCGGAATCAAGTCTATATCGTCACTATATATTACAGACATGCCCTCGTCAACCAATGCAGTGGTCAGTTCCGTTTCGGTTTTGTCATAACCGTACACAACACAACCTGATTTATAAAAATAACGTGCCAGACCGCTCATTCCAATACCGCCGATCCCCAATAAATATACCCGCTTAATCTGATCAATATTCATATCCCTACGCTATTAGTTTTAATACTTCTTTCGCGATGACCTCGTCCGCATCCGGCAAAGCCAATTTTTTAATTTCTCTACTTAAAGCAGCACATTGTTCTTCATCTGAAAGGAGGCCGAGCACCATTTCTAATAAATTGTCTTGAGCAATATCATCCGCTATCATCAATGCAGCACCTTTTTTCACCAACGCTTGCGCATTCTTTGTCTGATGATCCTCTGCCACATTAGGCGATGGCACCAGTATAGCCGGTTTTCCGACCATGCAAAGCTCCGAAATTGTTCCTGCACCGGCCCGGGCAATAATTATATCTGCCGCCGCATATGCATAATCTATACGTTCCAAAAATGGTGTCAAGCTGATATTTAATTCCGCTCCATTCAGATGCAAACGTGATTTCAAATCGTCGTAATACACATTCCCACATTGCCAAATAAACTGAACATCGGACATAGCGACAAGCTTTTCTACCGACTTTAACATAAAATCATTCAGTGTCCTCGCGCCTAAACTACCTCCGGTCACCAAAACTGTCTTTTTGCCCTCTTCCAAGCCGAAAAATGTAAGGGCCTCTTTTTTCTTACCTTCAAGCTCCACTGAAGAACGACGAATAGGATTGCCTGTTAATAAAATCTTGCCCGCAGGAAAAAACTGTTCCATTTCAGTATAAGCGACACAAATCCTTTGTGCTTCTCTCCCCAGAAATTTGTTCGTCTTTCCCGCATATGAATTCTGTTCCTGTATTAAGGTTGGTATCCCTAATCTATTGGCCATGAAAAGCAAGGGGCCAGACGCATAGCCTCCTACGCCAATGGCTACTTCCGCACCAAAATTTTTAATCACTTTTCGAGCTTTCAAAAAACTCTTAATCAACTTAAAGGGAAGAACCAGATTATTAACCCACGA
The DNA here is from genome assembly GCA_040392845.1 of Sphingobacterium sp. GTDB lineage: Bacteria > Bacteroidota > Bacteroidia > Sphingobacteriales > Sphingobacteriaceae > Sphingobacterium. The sequence goes on from JBEBVG010000012.1 coordinate 25,514, forward strand.
TTGCCTGTCCAGGCCTTGTATATCCAAACCAACAATCTCATAACCTGCTGCCGGAACTTTTTCCATTTCCATACGTCCTTTAGCGCCAACAAAAAGGATTTCAATATCCGGCTTTAGACGACGTAAAGCATTGGCAATAGCTATTGCCGGAAAGATATGACCTCCCGTACCACCGCCGCTTATAATTATTCTATGTCCCATTTTATGCCACCGTTCCAATTACTACTTTTCGAGGTTTTGGAATTTCTTCCAATTGTTCTTTTCCTTTTAATTCTTCTATATTCCGACTCACCGATAAAATAATACCCAACGCTATGCTCGTAAAAAGTATCGATGTCCCACCCATACTTACCAAAGGTAACGGCACTCCCGTAACCGGTCCCAAGCCTACAGCTACAGCCATATTAGCCAAAGCCTGAATGGTCAGACTAAATCCTAATCCCGCAGCCAAAAATGCACCAAAGGCACGTGGACTCATGGTCACGATACGAATACAACGATACATTAACGCCAAATAGAGAAATAGCAACACAACGCCACCTACAGTGCCATATTCTTCAATGATAATTGCAAAAATAAAATCTGAATAGGGATGTGGCAGCACATTTCGTTGGACGCTATTCCCAGGACCTTTTCCAAATACACCTCCAGTTGCGATAGCAATCTTCGCGTTGTTGGCTTGATAATTCTTATCTTCCTGAAACGAAGTAGCGCCAGTCGTTACTTCCTCTGTTTTAAAAAAACCTTCAATCCGACTAACATAAGTTGCACGACGAGGTCCTAAAAAGACAACCAACAACAATAGTACTCCACCTCCGGCACAAACTACAGCAATTTGCCTAAAACTAATACGACCGATCAATAACAACAAAACACTTACACCAAATAACATTAATGCCGTGGACAAATTAGCCCACGCTATTAATACAAATACAGCACATACTGCCCCCATAATCGGTACAAATGATTTCCTGACATCCTTAATCTCTTCCTGCTTACGGGAAAGCATCCTGGCCAAAAAAGTAATCAACGCCAGCTTAGCCAAGTCCGAAGTCTGAAAGGTCTGGTTGATAACAGGAATTGTCACCCAACGTGACGCGTCATTTACTGTACTGCCAAATATCAAGGTATATAATAACAATGGTATTGTAATAATCATCAACAACTTCGAAATACCAGCATACCATTTGTAATCCAGCTTATGTGACAAATACATCAAAATCAACCCTACAGCAATAATGGAAAAATGCTTTACCAGATAAAGTTCGGTACCTTTACCTTCTTTATATGCTAAAGTTCCTACAGAGCTATATACGGCTAGTAAAGACCATCCCGATAAAATTATCACAATGATCCAAATCCATTTATCACCCCTTAATTTTGAAAATACCTGTTCCATTTTACTTTAGTTATCAGTGATCAGTAATCAGTGATCAGTAATCAGTTGTCAGTTGTCAGTTGTCAGTTGTCAGTCATCAGTCCCTAATACTGACTACTGATAACTGACTACTGTGCACTCTTATAATGCCATCACCGCCTCCTTAAATTTATCTCCCCGCTCTTCGTAATTTTTAAACCAATCAAAGCTTGCACAAGCCGGAGAAAGCAACACAGTATCACCTTTCTGCGCTAAATGGGATGCGATATGTACTGCGTCCTCTATCGAAGAGCTATTGACGATAACATCGACATCTTCTTCAAAAGCATCATGTATACGTGAAGTATCTTTCCCCACACAGATAATAGCCTTTACCTTTTGTCGTACTAAGTCACGCAACATCTCATAATCATTTCCTTTATCGACACCGCCTAATAATAAAATGATATCAGGAGAAAAGCTCTCAAGCGCATACCAAACCGAGTTAACATTTGTTGCTTTCGAATCATTAATATAATTCACCCCACCAATATAAGCTACATGCTCCAAGCGATGCGCTATATTCACATAAGACCCCATACTTTCCTTCATAGTCTGGTTACGCAATTCTTGTACCTTGCCCACCAGGCCAGAAGCCATATTGTTGTAAGTGTTGTGTTTTCCCTGTAATGATAACTCTTCAATGTTCATAGCAAATGCTTCTCTATTAGGTATATTAATGATGATGTTATTGTTTTTATCCAGTGATGCTCCCTGTGCCAGACTTTCTTTTTGTGACATCGGCAATTGTTGTGATTTCACCTCCATGCGTGGCAATGCTTTCATCGTTTCTTCATCATCTGCACAGTAGATAAAATAATCGCTATCGTTCTGATTACGGATTATTCTGAATTTCGAATTCACATAATTTTCCATATTGTAGTCATATCGATCCAGATGATCTGGCGTGATATTCAACAAAACGGCTATATCGGCTCTAAAGTGATACATATCATCCAGCATGAAGCTGGATATCTCCAATACGTAAGTATCAAATTTTTCACGCGCTACCTGCAATGCAAAGCTCTTCCCGATATTACCCGCCAACCCGACATTCACTCCATCCCGCTGAAGCATGTAATAGGTGAGCATTGTCGTCGTCGACTTACCATTAGATCCCGTGATACAAATTAATGTCGCGTCTGTATATTGTGCTGCAAATTCAATCTCTGAGATGATCGGCTTGCCTTCTTTCCGTAACTTTGCAATCAAAGGTGCTTTTTCAGGTATACCCGGACTTTTTACAATCAGGTCCGCACGCAGTATCAGTTCGTCGGTATGCTTTCCCATCTCAAAAGGAATCTCTTCCTGCTCCAGCTGTATTTTATATTTTTCGGCTATTATGCCCATATCGGAAACAAATACATCGAAACCTCGATCTTTGCCAAGAATAGCCGCTCCTACACCGCTTTCGCCTGCACCTAATACAACCAAATAACCGGATTGTGGATAGTAGGTATGTGCTATATTTCCCATATCGCTCTCTATCTAACTTTTAATGTTACAATTGTCAAAATAGCCAGGATGACTCCCACTATTACAAATCGGGTAACGATCTTAGCTTCATGATACCCTTTCTTCTGGTAATGATGGTGTAGCGGGGACATCAAGAAAATCCGTCGTCCTTCTCCATATCTTCTCTTCGTATATTTGAAATAGGAAACCTGCATGACTACAGAAAGGTTCTCGATCAAGAAAATACCACACAGTACCGGGATCAAAAGCTCTTTACGAATCAGTATAGCAAATGCTGCTATAATACCCCCTATCGCTAAAGATCCTGTATCCCCCATAAACACCTGTGCGGGATATGCATTGTACCACAAAAAACCTGTACACGCTCCTACAAATGCCCCGGCGAAAATAACCAGTTCACCGGAATTAGGGATATACATAATATTCAAATAATCGGAAAAGATAATATTACCCGACACATAGGCCAATATCGCTAATGTTATACCTATAATTGCGGAGGTACCTGTGGCAAGACCATCTATACCATCTGTAATATTAGCACCATTAGATACAGCAGTTACAATAAATACGACTACAATCAAAAATAAAATAAATGTTGCTGTACCACTCGTCAATCCAAATACATCCAATACTTTAGCATAATCAAATTCATTGTTTTTATAAAAGGGTATATTTGTCTTTGTCGATTTTACGTTTTCTGCATAAGTACGTTCTCCGGTTTGTGGATTAATAACGATCTCTACAGGTTTTGCAGAAGTAGGATTCGATACTTGTTCCCTAACGACGATATCAGGGTGAAAATACATGGTAAATGCTATTAATGTACCCAAGCCTACCTGACCGATAACTTTGAACCGGCCGGCCAAGCCTTCCTTATTCTTCCGGAAAACCTTAATATAATCATCCAAAAAACCTATGGCTCCCATCCAAACCGTTGTAAGAATCATGATAAGAACGTAGATATTATCTAGTTTTGCAAATAAGACAGTAGGAATTAAAATACCAGCAATAATAATCAAGCCACCCATTGTTGGCGTACCTTGTTTCTTTTTCTCTCCTTCCAATCCTAAATCACGTACAGTCTCCCCCACCTGTTTCCGATGTAATATATTGATCAACTGCCGACCATATACTGTCGTAATAATTAACGAGACAATGACGGCCATAGCTGTCCGAAAGGATATATATTGAAATAATCCAGATCCGGGAATATGAAAATGCTCTTGCAACCAAGTAAATAAATGATATAGCATATGCTTATTGTTCGTTAAATGTTCTTTCCAGTTCTTCTTTATCGTCAAAATGATATTTCACACCACCGATATCCTGATATTTTTCATGCCCCTTTCCTGCAATCAATACAATATCTCCGCTCGACGCAAGATGGCATGCCGCACGGATAGCTTCCCGACGATCTGAGATGCTGAAAACATGCTTTCTTTGTTCTGCAGTTACGCCTGCCTCCATATCCCGGATAATCTGTGCAGGATCTTCTGTTCGTGGATTATCGGATGTAATAATCAATTTATCGGTATATTTTAGCGCAACTTTGGCCATTTCCGGACGTTTTGCCTTATCCCTATCTCCACCACACCCCAATACTGTAATAATCTGTTGTCCAGGAATACGCAAATCACGGATGGTCTGCAGAACATTCTCTACAGCATCTGGCGTATGGGCATAATCGATTATACCTGTGACACCTTTTCCTGAACGTACTGTTTCAAATCTTCCCTCTGCACCCGATACCTCACTAATAGCTGTGAGTACTTTCATAGTTTCTTGCTCCAATAATATTGCGGCGCCGTATACAGCCAGGATATTATAAGCATTAAAACCACCTACCAATTTAACCCATACCTCCTGATTATCGATTTGCAATAACATACCATCAAAATGACTTTCCACGACCTTAGCTTTGAAATCAGCAACATGATGTAAGCCATATGTCTTTTTATGCGCAAAAGTATTCTGCAACATAACCTGACCATTTTTATCATCGATATTTGTCAATGCAAATGCAAACCTATCAAGGTTATCAAAGAACTTTTTCTTTGCTTTAATATAATTACCAAATGTCTCATGGAAATCCAGATGATCATGGGTAATATTTGTAAATATCCCTCCTACAAAGTATAAGCCTGCGATACGTTGCTGGACAATAGCATGAGAGCTAACCTCCATAAAACAGTAATCACATCCTGAATCGACCATTTGTCGTAGCAGAGAATTTAATGCAATAGGATCTGGTGTAGTATGCGTTGCAGGAACGACCATATTTCCAATGCGGTTTACTACCGTTGAAAGCAACCCAACCTCGTAACCCAAATTCTGAAACAGATTAAACAGCAATGTTGCGACGGTTGTTTTTCCATTGGTTCCTGTAACGCCAACCAACTTCAGGGCCTTGGAAGGATTGTCATAAAAATTAGCTGCCAACACACCTAACACGTAGGACGTATCCGCAACTAAAATATAACTCACCCCCTCCTTTATATCTTCCGGGAATTCCTCAACGATAACAGATGTACATCCTCGCAAAATAGCGCTATCTATATATAAATGACCATCTGTGTGTACTCCCCGTACCGCGACAAATAGACTATCTTCCTTTACTTCTCTTGAATCGAAACACACCGAGACGATGTCCCTTTCTAAAGAACCGTTAACCTGTATCACCGGCACTGCATGTAGTAATACCTTTAGCTCCATATTAATTCAATTGAATAGCTACTTCTGTTCCTGGTTTCAACCTCTCTCCTGGTATTAAAGACTGTTCGACAACCTTCCCTTTGCCATGGGCATGTGCTTTAAATCCAGCATTCTCCATAGCAAACAGCGCATCCACCAACCCCATACCAACCACATTAGGCACGACACCTTCTTTTATATTCCGCTCTACAAATGGAATCCCTCTCTTTGTCGAATCAGACACACCTTGCGCCAACAAGTTCCAGTTAAACTTTGTATATCCCAGCGATTCGTATACCCGTGTGGACGCTTCCTTTGAACCTATCAAGGTCAATGGCATAGTATCCCCAGCCAGGTTTACTTTTCGATGTGCAAAGCCACTTTGTAAAGACAAGTCGTTAGCATAAACCATATCGGCCAGTTCTTTGAATACTGGCCCCGCGACCGATCCGCCATAATAACCATTCCGTGGATTACGAATGACGACGATCATAGAATATTTTGGATTATTAGCCGGGAAATAACCTGCAAATGAAGATTGGTATCTTCTTGCTCCATAGCCTCTCGAATCATCTGCCATTTGAGCAGTCCCCGTCTTTCCGGCAGAAGTATAAAGTGGACTGGCCAATCTTTTACCCGTTCCTTCCGTCATAACACCTTCCAGCATCCCCTGAATCTTACCTAAAGTCTCCTTCGAAACGATCTGCTTGTTTATCACCCGGGGTTCGAACCTTTGCACGGTGTTTCCTAAATGTTGAATTTCTTTCACAAATAGTGGTGCTACCATCTTCCCGTTGTTTGCCACAGCATTATACAGTACCAGCGTTTGCAAAGGCGTAAGCTTAAGTTCATATCCATACGACATCTGAACAAGAGACAGCTTACTCCAACTCTTACTTTTAGGTGTTTTTACAATCGGGTGTGCTTCTCCCGGAATCTGTAAACCCAAAGGGTTATTCAGTCCCCAACTATGCAATTTCGAAGTAAACCGACCGGGCTGTTCACCATAATATGTATTGATCAATTTTGTGATCGCAACATTCGACGATTCTTCAAAAGCTTCTTTAACGGACACTTTTGACTTCTTTGGTGCATGTGAATCGCGGATTGTGTGAGAAGGCACCTTGTAAGTACCATTCCCGATATCTACGACACTGCTGGTGTCGATATAACCGTCATCCAAGGCGACCATATAGGAGGCCAACTTAAAGGTAGACCCAGGATCAGCCCCCTGAGCAATGGCATAATTATATTTCTCGCGATACACACCATCTTCATCCTTCGTAAAATTCGCTATTGCCCTAACTTCGCCGGTTTGTACCTCCATCAAAACCACACAACCGTTATCCGCATCACTGATCTTTAATTGATTTTCTAATGCACGTTGTGCCATATCTTGCATATTGACATCAATGGTAGAAATGATATCAGAACCGTCTACAGGGGCAACTTCCACTTCCCGATTTAAAGGCACCCATACGCCGCCAGCTATACGCTGCATCATCTGTACTCCGCTCTTTCCTTCGATATAATCTCCATATGCTCCTTCTAATCCTACCCTTACCTCATCTGTTTTATAACCAATTGTACGCGCTGCCAAATTGGTAAATGGCAATATTCTTTTGTTTTGCCGTACCGCAACCAGACTTGTAGAAAATCTTTTCTTATTCTCCCTGAAATTGTCTAACAGAGGAAATGTTTTAACAATCTTTAGATCCTGATGCGAAACAGCTCTCTTTATCAAAACATAACGCCGTTTTTTCGCTCTTGCCTCACGAAGAAGAGCTAAATACTGACGTGAAGAGCGATCTTTAAAAAAGCCAGCCAGCTTAAATGCCAATGAATCTACTTTTAAGTTAAAAACATCATTATATTCTTCCGGAATAGCCATGGCATCAAAGCGAAGTTCATATTCTGGCACAGAAGTCGCCAGAAGACTACCATCATTGGAATAAATATTTCCCCGGGCGGCCTCTACCACCTTTTCATGAATAGTGAGGCTATCAGCGATAGCACGCCACTCACCTCCATCGACATACTGCAAGTGAACGAGCTTTGCAAACACAGCCAAAGCTCCGAATACCATAAGCCCGAAAGCTATATACACCCTGAATAGTATGGTTTTTCGAATATTCACTTCTAGTTTCTAATTTATTTCTTCTCTTTTAATACTTCCAATTTAATGGGGGGCTCCAGACGCTCCTTCAATCCCAGACTATCCGCCCTCTTAGCTATCTCCGTCTGCGTAGTCAATTTCATCAGTTCTGCAGATAAAGATTTATAATCCCAACTTAACTCTTTTACTTCCTTCCCCAATCGGTCTATTTTCCGTACGGTACGCTCTGCCAAGTGCCTATTTGATATATAAATCAACCCTAGAAAAGCTAGAAAGGCAGCAAAAGGAAGATTTCGCGTAACCAAATAAGTAGATAATTTTGCAGGAGACAACATCGTTCGCAGAAAATTCTGCGTCTCCTCCACCTTTTCCTCTACCGCATCCGACATCTCTTCCTGGATATCTTCGCTCAATTCTTCGTTTCGAAATGTGTTCTTTCTAGACATTTCTGACTTTATTTAATAGAACTTCTTTTCTCCGCTATCCTTAAACGCGCACTTCTCGATCTTGTATTATCTTCCAGCTCCTGTATCCCAGCTGTAATAGCTTTCCTGCTTATTACATCAAAAGGTTTAATCTCATTTCCATAGAAGTCCTTTTCGACCTCCCCTTTAAATTTCCCCTTCAACATAAAATTTTTAACCAACCTATCTTCCAGGGAATGGTAAGACATTACCACCAGGCGTCCACCGTCCTTCAGCAAAGGCACTGTCTGCATCAGAAAATCCTGCAGCACTTCCAACTCACTATTTACTTCTATCCTTAGCGCCTGAAAAACCTGCGCATGGTATTTATGCTCTTTTCCTCTGGGCACTTGCTTTTTTATCACCTCTTTTAACTCGGCAACCGTATTGATTTCTTTTATCAAACGCGCTGTAGCAATCGTCTTAGCCAGTGATTTCGCATTCTGCACCTCACCATACATCCCAAAAACACGATGCAACTCCTCTTCACTATAGGTATTGAGCACCATACGCGCATCCAGATCCGACACTTTGTCCATCCGCATGTCCAAATCAGCATCAAAACGGATCGAAAACCCTCTTTCTGCATCATCAAATTGATGTGAAGAAACACCTAAATCTGCCAATATTCCATCCACTTGCTGAACTCCCTGCAAGCGTAAGCTATTTTTTAAATACCTAAAATTTTGATGAATCAACATAAATCGCTCATCAACAATAGTATTATTCAATGCATCCGGATCCTGGTCAAAAGCAAACAATCTTCCCTTCGGACCCAAATATTTCAGAATTTCACGCGAATGGCCACCACCACCGAAAGTCACATCCACATACGTTCCGTCCGGACGAATGTCCAATGCCTCTATACACTCCCGAAGCATTACAGGAACATGATAGATAACACTACTCATCGGCACCTCCTCCAAAATCAAAGTTCCCCATTACCTGCTCGGCCAGATCCGAAAAGTCTTCCTCCGAGATTGAATTCATCTGCTCTTCGTATTTAGACTTCGACCACACCTCGATTTTCTCTAGGTTGCATGCCAGCACGAGCTCCGAGCCCATCTCCGCATACTCCAACAGATTTTTGGGCAACAACACACGTCCGGCAGCATCCAACAGCAATTCCGTCGCCCCACTGGTAAACTTCCGCACAAACTCCCTGTTCCGAACCTGAAACTGGTTCAACCGAGACAATTGCCCCAAAATTTTATTCCATTCAGCCCGAGTATATATCACTAAATTTTTCTCGAAGCCACGATTCACAACAAGCCCCTCACGCTCCACATCCGGCAATTGCCTTTTGAGCGCTGCAGGAACCACCATTCTTCCTTTGGTGTCCAACTTGCATTCGTATTCTCCAATCAAATAGTTCATTAGCCTATATACCTAACTTAATCTTATGTAAAAGTATACACTTTCCCCCACAATCTCCCACAATCCCCCACAAAAAGTTTTCCACATCGAATATCTGCCACAAAAACGCTTTAAAATATAATTATGCCTCATCTTACAATACGAATAGTTTAAATTACATTACTCGTGACCCACCCGTATATTACTTTGCCCGGACAGGCATCACAGATGCCTCATTTTAGTATGGGAATGGGGCAATATAGATCACCGATGAGTCATTTTAATATAGGAATAGGTCAGCACAGATCACTGATGACTCAGCTTCATGTAAGGGCGAGTCATTATAGACTGAGAATGACTCATCTTAACATACGGATAGGCGAAAGTAGATTGCTCGCGGCTCATCAGTATATGATTTTGGCTCATCAATGATGTAAGATGACTCATCGTTAATGCATAACCGTGAGCGTTCACTCACTAAGAAATCAGCTTCTAATAGGGTGTTAAGACCGTTTTTAGGGCAAAAACAGCCGGAGGGGGGCTATTTGGGTCACAAAAATCCAGCGTTGCACGCAAAATTGACCCAAATAGCCCCCCTCTTTTAAAATATTTTTTGCACGGGGCTTTAGGGGGGTACAGGGTTACCAGCTATTAACACTATTTAGATGCGTTTGCCCTAGTATAAGAGTTTAAAAAATTTGGCACAAAAAATCTCAATTTAAATATTACCCCAATATTTTATTGATTCGATCCAATTCATTTTGACTAAAGCTAATATTACCTATACTCTTCAGAGAATCCAACAATTGGTCTTTGTGACGGGCTCCTATCAACACAGAAGTGACCCGTTCGTCTTTTAGCAGCCAAGCTATGGCCATCTGTGCTAACGTCTGCCCACGATCCTCAGCCAGACCGTTGAGTCCAATCAATTTTTCACGTAATTCGGGGGTTATTTGAGAAGATTTCAGAAAAGCTTCTTTCATTGCCCTGGAATCTTTGGGTATATCATAGAGATAATTATTCGTCAACAATCCCTGCGCCAATGGTGAAAAAGCGATACAGCCTACACCATGCCGGGCCAATACCTCAAGCAATCCATTTTCAGGATCACGGACCAACATGGAATATTTCGGCTGATGGATCAGACAACGGACACCTGAATCACGCAGTATATTAAAGGCTTCTTCTGCTGTTTCAGGAGGATAGTTCGACAGACCTATGTATAACGCTTTACCTTGTCGCAAAAGATGGACAAGAGCATCCATAGTCTCCTCAAGCGGTGTATCAGGATCCGGCCTATGATGGTAAAATATGTCGACATAGTTCAATCCCAGCCGACGGAGACTCTGATCCAGACTAGAGACTAGATATTTTTTGCTGCCCCAATCCCCATAGGGCCCTGCCCACATAGTATACCCGGCTTTCGTCGAGATGACCAATTCATCGCGATGCCCCTTGAAGTCACGGGAAAGAATTCTACCCAGATTTTCCTCTGCGGATCCGGGCAAAGGACCATAATTATTGGCCAGATCAAAATGGGTAATACCATTATCAAATGCCGCAAACAAAACTTCTTTGTAGATTCTTTCATCGTCGACAGATCCAAAATTTTGCCATAAGCCCAATGAAATGGCAGGCAAAAGGAGGCCACTACGCCCACATCGGCGATATATCATCTGAGAATATCGGTTTGTATTAAAATCCATGGTTATAAAGGTAAGATTTTTTTCAATCTCTGTCTCTACTTTCCATATAGTTATGATTGGAAAATACTTTCTTTATTGTCCCCAAAATCCGATATTTTTGCTTTTTAATTTTAACTTTAGACAATGTACAGAAGTCATAATTGTGGTGAATTACGTAGCGCCGACATCAATAAAGAAGTAACCCTGGCGGGTTGGGTACAAAAATCCCGGGACAAAGGCTTTATGATCTGGGTAGATGTCCGTGATCGTTACGGGGTTACACAGCTTATCTTTGACGAAGCACGTACCGAGAAAGGCGTTATGCAGTTGGCGAAGTCGTTAGGACGCGAATTTGTTATACAAGCCAAAGGAGTTGTCGTCGAGCGTGAATCAAAAAACACAAATATGCCTACGGGAGATGTTGAAGTTCTCGTGACAGAGCTAACGGTTTTGAACCAATCCATACTACCACCTTTTACAATTGAAGACGAAACTGATGGTGGAGAAGATATCCGTATGAAATACCGTTATTTGGATATCCGCCGTAATCCAGTAAAAAACAACTTGTTGTTCCGTCATAAAGTGACCCAAGAGGTACGCAATTACCTATCGGCACTGGACTTCTGTGAAATCGAGACCCCTTACCTGATCAAGTCTACACCTGAGGGTGCGCGGGATTTTGTCGTACCTTCCCGCATGAACCCGGGTCAGTTTTACGCCCTACCTCAATCACCGCAAACCTTCAAGCAATTGCTGATGGTAGGCGGTATGGACAGATATTTTCAGATCGTCAAATGTTTCCGTGACGAAGACTTACGTGCTGACCGTCAGCCGGAGTTTACGCAGATTGATTGTGAAATGGCCTTTATCGAGCAAGAAGATATCCTAAATGTCTTTGAGGGGCTGACACGTCACCTGCTAGAACGTATCCATGGCATAACAATTGAAAAATTTCCTCGTATGACATTTGATGAGGCAATGCGCCGGTATGGAAATGACAAGCCAGACATTCGTTTTGGGATGGAGTTTGGGGAACTGAATGCTGTCGCACAACACAGAGATTTTGC
>JBEBVG010000013.1:0-34675 GCA_040392845.1 Sphingobacterium sp.
TGGTCATTGGAAGCTTTCTTGCAGCGATTGTAGCTCGGGAACGAATTATGTGGGTGTATGGATGTTATGTATTGACTGTTGTGTTTTTGCTTATGTCGCAAGAACTTTTGATTACGATTTTGCCCGACCCACTCTTTTTTATCGGTAGTCGTATACATCCTTTGCTTGTGGCTATAGTGGGCTTGGCATTGTATGTTACTATTGTCTGTTATCTTTTGGGTCTCAATAAGTCAATGGGTACATTTTATCGGTATGTGTATCGGATAAATAGAGGTGTATTGGCGTATGGGCTATTGAGTAGTGGTATTTACTTGATTTTTTTTGAGTCGCTGACGGTTCAATCTCAATTATTTACGTACGTCTTTTATCTGAATGTGGGTCTCGTATTGGCCATGTTGGGAGGTATATTGGGCATCATTATTATGTCCGGTGTTAAAAAGAGATACATATCGTTACATTTTATCATCGGGATAATAGCTGTTTATTTCAATCCTGCCAATTATTATCTCAACTATGAGGGTCTGATTAATTATTATCCGATTACTTATCCCAATTACTTTTATTTGATATTATGCATGGAATTTGCGGTTTTTGGAATACTGTTGGCCTGGCGCTATCGTAAGACTACCAGACAAAACTATGAGCTGCTTAACGAAAAAACGCAACAGGAGAAAAGAGCTTATATACGTGAACTTCAGATACAAGAAGATGAACGGAATCAGATTGCAAGGGATTTACACGACGATCTGGGAGCTACATTGAGTGCGATCAAGCTGGTTACGACAAATAGCTATGCGGAGGATAAGCGTCTTACAGCAATGGTTGCCAAGGCGAATTCGGATTTACGGCATTTTTTCAGTAAGCTGACAGTCGATAATCTGAAAGAGCGGGGTATAGTGATAGCCATAGCTGAACGTATAGAAGAATTGAACGTAAATGGAAAAACGAAGTTCTCTTTCATTACCGTCGGTGATGGCGATCAGCTGCCGGATGACATACTGTTGCCACTATATAGGATAGTAAGCGAATTGCTGTCCAATATTCTTAAACATGCTAAGGCAACTGAAGGTGTTGTCCAGTTGATTGTCGACAGTGACTCTGTACAATTGCTCACAGAAGATAATGGTATAGGCTATGATATCACCGTGCTGGAGTATACAGGTATGGGCTTACGCAATATTCAGGATAGAGTCGCACGTTTGGGTGGAGAAATCCATGTTTCCAGTAGTGCATCCGGGACGACGAGTATTATTACCGTACCACTTTAAGGAATAGACGATATGGAAAGATCAGATCAATCGAGCATTTTTATTGTAGATGACCATCAACTGTTTTTAGATGGTATAATGCGGATACTGGAGGACGAAGCCGATTTTTGTATTGCGGGGGTCTTCAATAATGGTCATGATGTTCTGCACGCCTTGAACAGGACAGTTCCTGATCTCCTGATTGTAGATGTGCAGATGTCGGGAATGGATGGTATAGCATTATGTGAAGCGGTCAAGAAAAGACATCCGGAGATGAAAGTGCTTTTTGTCTCGATGTTCGAGCAGTCGAATGTTATTCAGAATTGTCGGACTGCGGGCGCAGAGGGTTTTTTGCCTAAGACATCAGATGCTTCAATCGTGAAGGAGGCGATTCGGAAAATAATAGAAGGGGATACGGTCTATGTAAAAAATAGAGAGCCCATACAAAAGGTGGAAAGTGATATCCTACCGACCGGCACTTTTCTGTTAAGTAATCGGGAAAAAGAAATTATAAGCTTGATTAAAGCGGGCAATACGTCAAAAAATATAGCAGATCTATTATCTATCAGTGAGTATACGGTGCAGACTCACCGAAGGAATATCTTTAAGAAATTAAAAGTAGTGTCTATGTCTGAATTAATAGCCTTTGCTTATGACAATGGTTTGTAAGTTTACCCCGGCATTACCCGATATGTCGGATCTTCTTCGATGTTAACTTCGACTATACCTTTTGCATTTTGTAAAAGATTCCGACAATCTTCACTCAGATGACGTAAAACAACTTTTTTACCCAGGCTGGCGTATCTGTCAGTTATTTTGTGCAGGGCATCTATCGCGGACATATCCATGACGCGTGACTCCTTAAAATCTACGATAATGCTATCAGGGTCATTCTGAATATCAAACTTTTCCATAAAGTTACTTATAGACCCGAAAAACAACGGACCGTAAATTTCATATACTTTTTGTCCGTCGCTGGTGACTGTCTTTCGTGCCCGGATTCTTTTGGCATTATCCCAGGCAAAGACCAATGCGGATATGATTACACCCACTAAAACCGCAAGGGCCAAATTATGGAGGACAACCGTAATTGCTGCGACAAGTATGCCGACAAAAATATCTGATTTAGGCATTTTATTGATGATCCGCAAAGACACCCATTGAAAAGTGCTGATGGCGACCATCATCATAACACCAACTAAGGCTGCCATAGGAATTTGCTCAATAAATGGTGCGCCGACGAGAATGATCACCAGGATAGTCAAAGCACCTATAATGGCAGAAAGCCGGGTTCTGGCACCTGCATTGAGGTTGACTAAGGTCTGAGCGACCATAGCACAGCCTCCCATACCACCAAAAAAGCCATTAACCATATTTGCTGTACCCTGAGCCATGGCTTCTTTATTGCTGTTACCCTTCGAATTTGTGATTTCATCGACCATATTGAGGGTCAAAAGTGACTCTATCAAGCCGACACCTGCCATTACAAGCGCATAAGGAAATATGATTTGTAGTGTCTGCCAGGTAAATGGTACAGCAGGGATGTGGAAAGTCGGCAGGGAACCACTGACACTGGCGATATCGAAAACTGTTTTTGTGTCGATCTGCGCAAAGTAGACGATGGCAAATACGACAAGGATGGCGACTAACGAGGCCGGGATAGCCTTGGTGAGTCTGGGAAGTAGCACGACGATAAAAATGGTTAAGCCGACGAGTGCAGCCATAGTATAAAGTTGACTGCCTTGCATCCAGGAAAATGTTGTCCCCTCATAGATTTTGAACTGCTCGAGTTGGGCCATAAAGATGATAATGGCTAATCCGTTGAGGAAACCATACATGACGGGCTGAGGTATCAACCTTACAAATTTACCCAGTTTAAATATTCCAGTTAACAACTGCATAATGCCTGCGAGGATTATAGTGGCAAACAAATATTCCACGCCATGGGTGGCTGCTAAAGCAATGAGGACAACAATCGTGGCTCCGGCTCCGCCGGAGACCATACCCGGACGTCCCCCTAAAATTGCTGTGATAATGCCCATCAGAAATGCGGCATACAAACCCGTTAGAGGAGCCAGGCCGGCAAGGATGGCAAAAGATAAGGATTCAGGAATCATTGTCATCGCGACGGTTAGACCGGCAAAGATTTCATTCTTAAAATTGATTTTCGAAAGATTAAGATCTGATATACGCATATAATACCTTCTTGAGGGTTATGATAATGTCTGGTTGAAAAGGGTGTTTAATAATTCATCTTTAGATAAATCCCGCAATACCGATAGATCCGTCTTCACTAAATCCTGTGCCAGCTTAGACTTCTTTTTCTGTAGATTCATGATCTTTTCTTCAATCGTATTGGAGCAGATCAAGCGGACAGCAACGACATTATTTGTTTGCCCGATACGATAGCTGCGGTCAATAGCCTGGTTTTCCGTAGCTGGGTTCCACCAAGGGTCTATAAGGTATACATAGTCTGCTTCGGTGAGGTTCAATCCCACACCGCCGGCTTTCAGACTGATTAAGAATACGCGGATATCCTTGTTTGTCTGGAAGCTGTGGACTTTGGAAGCCCGGTCTTTGGTTTGCCCCGTCAGGTATTCAAACGGTATGTTTTTATGTTCCAGTTGGGTTTTGAGTAAATCCAGCATCCCGACAAATTGAGAAAATACCAGTATCTTATGGTCTGTCGATTTGTTTTCTATCTGCTTCAGCAAAACTTCAATCTTCACGGCGTGTTCGCCGGAGTGGCCTTCTTTCAACAATACCGGGGAATTACATATTTGGCGAAGCTTGGTTAACCCCGTCAGTACGTGCATACTATTTTTGCGTATCTCTTCCTCGTCAGTAGCTGATATATATTCCCGTAGTTCTCGTTCGTACATATCATACACCATGCGTTGCTGCGCATTCATCTCGCAGTAAATGACCATTTCCGTTTTTTCGGGAAGTTCTTTAGCCACCTGTTTTTTTGTCCGGCGTAAGATAAAAGGTTTTATTTTTTGTTGGAGCTCTATTGCCCTCTTACTATATTCAAACTTATCGATCGGAAGTGCATAGGTATCTTTAAAATACTGTTTGCTTCCCAACAGGCCGGGACAGGCAAAAGAAAGCTGTCCGTAAAGATCAAACGTGTTATTCTCAATAGGTGTTCCTGTCAATACAATTCTATTTCTAGCTTGTAAAAGTCGTGCGGCTTTATATCTTTCAGAATTGGGATTTTTGATAGCTTGCGATTCATCCAGAAAAATATAATTAAAGCGGTACGTTTTCAGGAAACGAATATCGGAGAGCAGCATGCCATAGCTTGTCAATATCACTTCATATTGATCTGTTTGCTGCATGTTTCTCGCCCTGTCGTTGCCGTAATGCAAATGTACTTTGATCGAAGGAGCGAACCGCTCAATCTCCTCCTGCCAGTTGAATAACAAGGAGGTTGGTACGACAATCAGGTTGGTATTGTGTCCCAGCTTTTCTCTTTGTGCCAAGATAAAAGCAATGATCTGTATGGTCTTTCCTAATCCCATGTCATCGGCCAGGCATCCGCCAAAGTTGAAGCTGTCCAGAAAGTTCAGCCAGTTTAGCCCTTCGTGCTGATAGCTTCGTAAATTAACTTTTAAATCCTTGGGAACAGGTGCTTTAGGTATTGATGTGTCGTCCAGCAGCTGTTGTGAATATAAGGCAATCTCTGCCTGCACCTCTTCGCTCAATACTTCTTTTTCGAATAGCGTAGCAATCTCTGTAAAGTTGATTTTGGGTATCTTTAAAAGGTCGCCTTCTATATCGCCTGCCTGAAAATACCGGGCAATTTTTTCCATCCATTCATCGGGAAGTATGCCTTGTGTTCCATCATCCAGCTGGACGAATTTGCTCTTGTTGCGAATGGTTCTGTGCAGTTGTTTAAGTGAGGCTTCCTTTTGTCCGAAACGTACTTTCAATTTGGCATTGAACCAGTCTACGCCACTAATTACCTGAATATTAATCTTTGCCCGATGTGGATTTAATGTGTTATTCTTCAATTCATTAAATCCTAATATCGTGATTTTCTCATTACGCCATGTTTCGAAGGCTTCCAGAAACCATTCATCGTCAAAAAACTTATCCCGATGGAGATAGAAATATTCATGTTCCTCAATCTGCTCTTTAAAATCATCGTGTTGTTGCATGATGATTGTTGTTAGTTGGACCTCCGCTTCTTTATTGCGTTCAATTCTGAAGACATTCCCATTATAATCGGTATCGAACAATTGCTTGTTGGAATATACGGGCACTTCTACGTCGCCATATTTCAGCACAGGTGTGATGGCGATGTAGTTGTTTTCCTGCTGTAGATAAATGATACGTTCCGTCCGGAAGTCCTTTTCCGCCAACTGGGCCGGTGTGGCGGTATGTATATGGCTATAGTGGATATGGATGTACTGTTCCAAAGATGATAATACCGTTTGTAGGAACTCTTCATATTTGGCGTGATGGATGAGCAGTATCTCATTATGTGATTTAAAGAATTTGATGACCCGTAGGAGATCTGGATTATCAAATAAATAAAGTTGATCGTGATAAGCCATAAAATATTCGCTTTTCAGGACCACATTTTTAAAAGGCACGGTGATATCGTTGAATACTACCTCACCTGTAATTTCATAAAAAGGTTCTTTCCTGACAACAGTCAACTGTATTTCCCCTCTTATCATAGCTATATCCATCGGCACTAAGGACTTTGCGGATATATTATCTGCACTATCCCGGTCGTGATAATAGGTCTCTAGTTCCAAAGGATTTTGAACGATAAGCTTTAATGCTTCCCACTCTGAAGAATTGAGGTCTTCGCTGTATTTATTCAGAAAAGTAAGTAATGCTGTATAAAACTTAATCTCCGCGGGATGTTGTGTCTGCCAGATCAGTGGCGCCGGATCGATGTTCTCAATAGGATTTTTGATTTTGTCAGATTGCGTTATCGGAGCTTTCATCAACAGGAAATGGAGATGGTTGTAATACCGATGTCTGCTGACAACGAGAATTTGTTTTTTTGTTGTATCGGTTGTCAGTCCGGAATACCTGCTTTTTCGTTGTGGTAATAATTGTTGTTTAAAGACCTGGTCATCAATTTTTAATAGTTCTTTTACGATAGGCTGTACATCGAGTTTACCGTCTTTGTAATCCAGGTAAAAGTATATGTCGAGATCGGGTTCATTTTCCAGTCCATAGTCTTTTGCCTTTGACAATAATAGGCGGTGGCGCAGATCTTTATCAAAGAAAATGCGATAATTTTTTTGTACCAGGATACATCCGATTACTTCGGTCTGATGTTCGCAGAGCTGATGTAAGTTGTTATCACAAGAGCAAGAAGTGACTAATGATGTACCTTTTTGACTGACAGCTACTATAGGATAGTCAACTGTAGCTATACTTTTTGTAAAAGCACCCGTATTGATGGCTACGGTAAGGGGATAAATCGTGTCAAAATCCTGGTTTTCTATAGGGCTGCTGGCCGACGTATGCTTCAATAAATCGTATGGAGAAAGACTGCAGATATTGGTGTTGTGTAAAATATATTCTCGCGGTGTTGTCTCCATTAATATTACATTTTAAACCTATCCAACATACCCAGAATTCCGGTCAATCCGCCGGTATGTACAAATAGAATACGCTCTCCGGATTGAAATGTATCCTGTTTGATCAGATCATGTAAAGCGTAAAGTGCTTTACCCGTATAAGTTGGTTCGATCAGAATCCCTGTTTTAGCTACAAAATCTTTGATAAAATCAAGGAGTTCGGGTTTGGTTTTAGCATAGCCTCCAAAATGATAATCGGTGTGTAATACCGTTTGATCCATAGGAGCACAGAGCTTTTGCATCTCGTCAGCAATAAAGCTACCGCCTTTTAGTACGGGTACGACGTGCAGGCTAGTGCTTAGGTTGTTCTCAGATAATGCTATGGCAATTCCTGCGGCTGTGGTGCCTGTCCCCGCTGCACAGAAGATATGAGAATATGTTGCAGAAAGTTCGGTGATAATTTCGCGGCATCCTTTCGTGGCCTCTATGCCCCACCCACCTTCATCGATGAAATAAGCTTCATCAGGGGTGGAGAGCGAGGCAAACAACTGGTGCTTGTGACGATATTGTTCCCGCGAAACGAAATGAAGTTTCATTCCAAAAAGCTGGCACATTCCCAACACAGGATTGTCTACGATTTCTCCACGAATAAAAGCTTCAGTTGAATATCCCAATATCGCTCCGGCACAGGCTGTTGCAAGTATATGATTAGACCATGCGCCTCCAAAGGTAACGATATGGTTTTTACGCTCGGCGTGCGCCTTTTTTAGGTTGTATTTTAGCTTCCGCCATTTATTTCCCGATATAAAAGGATGTATCATATCATCCCGTTTGAATGATACTTCTATCCCCTTTAAATCATATAAAGGATGGTGAACTTTCTGTTCTGGACTATGGAAGTAAAAATTTTGCATTTTGTCCAAAGTTAATGGATTTTGGGGGATTTCATTTACTTTTGTGTAATGGTAGAGGATGTAGAACTACAGGAACAAGACGAACAAGAATTGTACGAGCATATTCGCATCGTAGCAGATAAAGGACAAGCGCTGTTGCGTGTAGACAAGTTTTTGATGAATAGGGTAGAGAATACTTCCCGTAATCGTATACAGAATGCTATTGAAACCGAGTCTGTCCGGGTAAATGAGAAGCCGGTAAAGGCAAGTTATAAAGTAAAACCATTGGATGTCATTACCATGGTGCTTCCTGATCCGCCACGCGATACTGAAGTTTATCCCGAAAATATTCCATTAGAAATTGTTTATGAAGATGATGATGTTCTACTAGTTGATAAAGAGGCTGGTATGGTTGTTCATCCTGGGTATAACAACTATACAGGTACCTTGGTTAATGCCTTGACTTATCATCTGAATCTTCTGCCTACATTGCCGGGTAATACCGGCCGGCCGGGTCTGGTACATCGTATCGACAAGGATACATCGGGTCTGTTGGTTATTGCAAAGAACGAATGGGCGATGACTCATTTAGCCAAACAGTTTTTTGAACATACTATACAGCGTCGTTACGTCGCCCTGGTGTGGGGAGATATTGTTGAAGACGGTACAGTCACGGGATATATCGGAAGGGATCTCAAGGATAGGCGGATTATGACGGTCTATGATGATCCCGAGAAGGGCAAATGGTCGGTTACCCATTATCGGATATTGGAAAGGCTAGGCTACGTGACATTGATTGAATGTCGATTGGAAACAGGGCGTACACACCAGATACGCGCCCACCTGAAATCTATAGGCCATCCCTTGTTTGGAGATATGAGCTACGGAGGGGATAGAATTCTCAAAGGGACAGTTTTTAATAAATACAAACAGTTTGTAGACAACTGTTTTCAACTATTACCTCGTCAGGCACTTCATGCCAGATCATTAGGGTTTCAACATCCGAAGACCAAGGAAAATTTATATTTTGAAGTACCAATTCCTGAAGATTTTCGTTTAGCATTGGAGAAGTGGAGGCATTATGCTTCGGGGAAGGAATTGAACAACTAGAATTTTATGCCGATACATTATATGAATCACAATGGCACAATAGTGCCTGAAGATATAGCTATTTTAAAAGTTGGAAACCGGAGTTTCCGATATGCTGACGGTATTTTCGAGACCATGCTTTACAAAGATGGAAATATCCGTTTTCTCAATCTTCATATCGAACGTCTGCAACGTGGTATGCATAAGATCCACCTAGATAAGGTCAATAAATTTGACGCCTATTTTGTCAAAACGATTACGGAAGAGCTGATCCGTAAAAATAACATGATAGGTCAGAAAGTTCGTGTACGATTGATTGTTTATCGTGAAGGCGAGGGACTGTATACACCTCAAACGAATGATCCAGGTTTTATTTTACAGGTACATAAAATGGAGGAGCCGCAGCGCAATAAAAAGGTTGGTTTGATTGTAGATCTGTATACCGAGTATAAAAAGCCGTATAGTAATCTTTCTGATCTGAAATCCAATAACGCCTTACTTTATGTCATGGCAGGCTTATATAAAGATAAATGCGGTTACGATGATGTCTTGATACTCAATCAGGAAGGGTATCTATGCGAAGCACTTACGTCAAACGTTTTTGTCTATTACGACAAGACATTGTATACACCGGCACTCAATCAGGCTTGTGTGGACGGAATTATGCGGCGTGTAGTTATGGACATTGCTGCGAGCGAAGGGATACCTGTTGTCGAAGCGGAAATAAGTCCTGAAATCATGAAGCAGGCGGATGAGATATTCTGTACAAATGCTGTACAAGGAATTCAATGGGTGATGGGTTACAAGCAAAAGCGATATTTTAACAGGATATCCCGTATTTTACAGGAGAAGCTAGATACATGGACACCGCACTAAATTGTTGTTTCGTCATCTATTTCTGAGTTGCCGCCCATCAGGTCTTGTGTCTCCTCTAAATTGATAACGTCGCCGTCTTCATCTTCTCCTCCATCAAGAGGTGCATCGATATTTTCGGAAGCTTCTTTATCTGTAATTTGCTCGACGTGCTCTACATCTTCTTGTAACGGCTCTTCGTCCACCAGATCGGAATCATACAGGTCGTCAGAAGTGTTTTCCCGGTATACATCATCTGCTCCGCCTATAATCGGATCTTTATTGATTTCCTGACCCTCTCCGTCGTATTTTCTTTCTTCGTTCTTGTTGTTCGGATCTACATTCATTTCTTTTTGATTTTTAATTAGAACACGTGGTAGATACGAAAAGTTCAATTTCGGGAATAATAAAAAAGGATGTATTGTCCTGGTTCAGGCTAATTGGCATAGCCCAGGTATATGCTTCTGATCTGTACCAAATATTTACTGTCTGAAAGATATTCCATCTTTTCGCCTTTAAAGGCCATGTAAGCGGCTTTTTTTTCGCTCTCGACAACGAAAGTCAGGAAAGTATTAAAATATTGTTCACGCTCTTTGAGAGAAGCTTTGCTTTTTTTACTGATATATTCTACCAGGCCCTCATCAATACGAAGGCCGACAGTATTTCCTGAATCTCGTTCAAAATATAGGAGTGGGTTCTTTAAGGTATCTACGTATATACCATAAGTAACCTGCTTCTTCGACGACTCCAAAATATAACCTTGAAACATAAAGCTTCCGATATTCACACTGTCTACAAGTATGAGCTGCTTCATAATTTTATAAGTAGGTAGCTATAAATATAAGTTTAAAATATGAATGCGCCAAAGAATTATCTTAAAATGAGCCTATTGGTATGGGATTTGTACCTCATTGGCGTGCTTAGCTTTACATCGTCGGGGATATTTTGTGTGCCGGGCAATTTTTACATTGACCCCTGGCTTCCTGTGGATATGGCTATCATTACGCATGGCCATGGTGACCATGCACGGTGGGGTATGAAGAAATATCTGTGTCATCATTTTACAGTACCTATATTAAAAAGCCGGATCGGTATGGATATAAAAGTTCAGGGTATAGCTTATAATGAGCCTATTATTGTCAATAATGTCAAAGTTTCGTTGCACCCTGCAGGTCATATTATCGGTTCTGCACAGGTACGTTTGGAATACCAGGGAAGTGTAACAGTCATTTCGGGAGATTATAAAATTCAGGACGACTACCTGTCCACACCTTTTGAGCCGATAAAATGTGATGTGTTCGTAACAGAAAGCACATTTGGTTTACCTATCTATAACTGGTCTTCAGTAGAACAGCAGAACGAACAGCTTAGGCAGTGGGTGGCACAAAATCAGTCGGACAATCGC
Organism: Sphingobacterium sp.; assembly: GCA_040392845.1. Classification (GTDB taxonomy): domain Bacteria; phylum Bacteroidota; class Bacteroidia; order Sphingobacteriales; family Sphingobacteriaceae; genus Sphingobacterium. The sequence goes on from JBEBVG010000013.1 coordinate 11,036, forward strand.
ACTTCTGTATTTATAGGCTATTCTCTGGGAAAGGCACAGCGAATTATGAAAGCAGTGGAGGGTGTCGCGCCACTCTATGTACATTCTTCTATCGGTAGGCTTAATGAAGCCTATGAACGGGTAGGTATACAGTTGCCGGACTACGAGATCATCGATCTTCGTGAAGACATCAAGCGTGTGAACAAAGGGATTATTATATTACCCCCTTCGCTGCTCGACTCTAACATAATACACCGCATTCCCAATATGGCGAATGCGATTTGTTCGGGATGGATGCAGGTGAGAGGAGCGAGGAGGTGGCGTAGTGCAGATGCAGGCTTTGCGATCAGCGATCACGCAGATTGGCGTGGTCTTTTGGATGCTATAAAAGCGACGGAAGCAGAGAAAGTATATGTCACACACGGACGGACAAACATATTGGCGCGATATTTAAATGAAATCGGTATAAGCTCCGAAGATGTGAAAACCGAATTTGGTGATGAAGAAGAAACTAATCCCGTAATTCCAGTGCATTTATGAGAACTTTTGCCCGGCTTATTAATACATTGGACAGCACGAACAAGACTAATCTTAAACTTGAGGCTATCCACCGCTTTCTTACAGAAGCGGATGAAATGGATAAGTTATGGTTCCTGGCACTATTTACAGGCAAACGGCCGAAGCGAAATGTTAATACGTCATTGCTAAGGCAGTGGGCCATAGAGATTGCTCAAATCCCCGAGTGGCTGTTCTTAGAGTCCTATGCTTCCGTAGGTGATCTCGGCGAAACGATTGCCTTAATTCTCCCACCTCCCGGTCACGTGATAGAGCGTAACCTCTCCGAGTGGATGGATATGATTATTCGTTTGAGGGATAAGACTGAGGAGGAAAAGAAGGCTTTTGTCTTAAACGCCTGGGACAGTTTGCCCTATATGCAGCGTTTCATTTTTAATAAATTATTAGGTGGTAGTTTTAGAGTCGGTGTATCATCAAAGAGTCTGATTAATGCGCTGGCCAAACATTATGATATGGATTCGAGCACAGTGGCACACGCTGTTATGGGCAACTGGAAAGTAGAGGATACACGCTTTGAAGATCTGATCCAGGGGAGGTATACGGAAAGTAATCTGTCCAAACCTTATCCGTTTTGCTTGGCCTATGCTTTGGAAAAAGGGTTGGAGGAACTTGGACCTATATCGAATTGGCAGACGGAATATAAATGGGATGGTATTCGGGGTCAAATTATTAAGAGAAAAGGAGAAGTTTTTATTTGGTCCAGGGGCGAAGAGCTGGTAACACAGCAATTTCCTGAAATTGGAGAAGAGCTTATGCACTGGCAAGGTGATTTTGTGATTGACGGTGAACTTTTAGCATATAAGGATGGCGAGGTACTCCATTTTGCTGCCTTGCAAAAGCGCCTGAATAGAAAGAATCTATCTAAAAAGATGTTGGAGGAGGTGCCTGTCGTCTTATTTGGATATGACCTGTTGGAGTGGGAAGGAGAAGATTGGCGACAGAAAGGTTTAAACGAACGGCGCGGTCAACTGGAAAAGATATTCGCGGAGAACCCGACGAACAGGCTGCTGCTGTCACCGGTGATAGCGGCCACGAGTTGGGAAGAGCTGGAGGCTATCCGTAGCGATGCCCGTACGATCAATAGTGAAGGGCTCATGCTTAAACATTTGGCATCACCCTATCATACGGGAAGAAAAAAGGGAGATTGGTGGAAATGGAAGATTGATCCGTTGACCATTGATGCGGTATTGATTTATGCACAGAAGGGAAGCGGACGCCGGAGTGCCTATTACACCGACTACACCTTTGCCGTAAAGCGAGGAGATCAGTTGGTCACGATAGCTAAAGCCTATTCGGGTCTGACGGACAAAGAAATTCAGGAGGTGAGTCGTTTTGTCAACAATAATGCCCTTGAGAAATTTGGTCCGGTACGTACGGTGAAGCCGGAGCTGGTATTTGAGATCGCCTTCGAAGGAATCGCGCTCAGCAATCGGCATAAATCTGGAGTAGCCTTACGGTTTCCACGTATTCTTCGTTGGCGGAAGGACAAAACTGTGGCAGATATAGACGATATTGAGGATATCAAAAGATTAATTCATTGACGTGGCACAAAAGATTGAGGATACATCAGGCTACGCGACCGTGAGGGATTGGATGCAATCCAAAGGCTATACTGCTTTTTCATTTCAGCAAAGGGCCTGGAAGTATTATACGGAAGGATATAGCGGAATGATTGTCGCACCAACGGGGTTTGGAAAAACCTTTTCCGTATTTCTTGGTGTGGTGATCGATTTCATGAATCACCCCGGTAGATATTCGAAAGGACTCAAACTATTATGGATTACGCCCTTACGTTCGTTAGCAAAGGATCTGGCCAGAGCTATGCAGGAGGCTATTGATGATATTGGGCTGGATTGGGCTGTAGAAGTGCGCAACGGAGATACAACAGTCCAACAAAAACAACGGCAGAGCCGTCAAATGCCGGATGTACTCCTCGTAACTCCCGAAAGTTTACATCTGTTATTGGCACAAAAGGGAAGAGAACATTTCTTTAAATCGTTACGGGCTGTTGCTGTGGATGAATGGCACGAGCTTTTAGGGAGCAAGCGTGGTGTGATGGTCGAACTTGCTTTGGCATTTCTGCGGTTTAAATCGCCGGCGCTGCAGGTATGGGGCATCACAGCGACAATCCGCAATTTAGAGGAGGCTATGGAGGTATTGCTTTCTCATGTCAAAAAGAAAATAAAGGTGGTTGCTAAGGAAAAAAAGCAAATAGACATCCTTCCGGTTTTTCCTGAAGAGGTCGAGGTCTTACCTTGGGCGGGCCATCTCGGTGGTAGATTGGTAGAGCAGGTTGTGCCTATCATTCTTAAAAGTAAATCGACAATTATTTTTACAAATACGCGAAGTCAGAGTGAAGCCTGGTATCAGTTGCTGTTGGAGGCATATCCTGATTTTGCGGGTCAGCTAGCGTTACATCACAGCTCCGTCGATGGCCAGATCCGTCAGTGGATTGAAGAGGCGCTGGGTGAGGGGAGATTGAAAGCTGTGGTGTCTACTTCATCGCTGGATCTGGGGGTAGACTTTAAGCCAGTAGATACCGTTATTCAGGTCGGATCGAGCAAAGGCGTAGCACGATTTATGCAACGTGCGGGACGTAGCGGACATTCTCCTTTTGAAGTGTCCAGGATCTATTTTGTACCTACACATTCGTTGGAATTGATCGAGGTGGCAGCATTGAAAGAAGCTGTTAGGACGCAGACCATCGAAAACCGTGAACCTTTGGTACAGACTTTTGATGTGCTTGTGCAATTTTTGGTTACCTTAGCATTGGGCGGAGGGTTTCGACCGGAAGAACTGTATCCCGTTATCAAAGCTACGCACGCCTTTAGCTATATGTCCGATATGGAGTGGCAGTGGTGTATCCTGTTCATTACCGTAGGAGGTCGTATCGGCCAGAATTACGAAGAGTTTCATAAGGTTGTCCGGCGAGAAGACGGTCTGTTAGTCGTGGAAAAAAGACGTATCGCGATGTTGCATCGAATGAATATAGGTGTTATCGTCAGCGATGCCATGATGCGCGTAAAATTTGTGACGGGGGGCTACCTGGGTATGATCGAAGAATATTTTATATCGAAATTGAAGTCAGGAGACAAGTTTGTTTTGGCAGGACGTGTATTGGAACTCGTTCGTATAAAGGAAATGACAGCTTTTGTCCGGCTATCATCAGGACGAGCGATCACGCCGAGTTGGCTTGGAGGGCGCTTACCTCTGAGCTCGAACCTGAGTCATTTCTTGCGGCAAAAACTCGCTTTGTCCACACATGCCGGAATAAAAGAAAAGGAACTACAATTTTTACATCCTCTGGTCGTACGGCAAAACGAACACTCCCATATACCAGCCGAAGACGAATTTTTGGTTGAACTGATAAAGACACGAGAGGGTTATCATCTGTTTATGTACCCCTTCGAGGGTCGGTTGGTACATGAAGTCATGGCTACATTGATGGCATATCGAATAAGTCGCCTATTTCCGATCAGTTTTTCAATGGCCATGAATGACTATGGTTTTGAACTTTTCTCCGATTCGGAAATCAAACTGGATCAAGCGCAGTTACAGCGGATACTGAGCGAGAAGAATCTGATGGACGATGTGCTGGCAAGTATTAACGCTACGGAGATGGCCAAACGAAAATTTCGGGATATTGCTGTCATTTCGGGCATGGTTGTGCAAAATTATCCTGACCAGCAAAAGAGCAATAAGTCCCTTCAAGCTTCCTCGGGTATTATCTTTAAGGTGCTGGAAGAATACGATCCTAACAACCTTTTGCTGAAGCAGGCCTACATGGAAGTTTTTAACCAACAGCTGGAAGAACCCCGACTTGTGTCGGCATTTCAACGTATCAATAGAAGTAAGATCATTTTTAAATTCGCTACGGGCTTTACACCATTGAGTTTTCCCATTAAAGTGGATAGCTTACGACAGTCCCTGTCCAGCGAAGATCTGATGTCGCGAATTCAAAGATTACAGCATAACAACACTAAACCTGTCCGAAGAAAGTGATGAAAGTTATAGAGCAGGCCCTGGATTTTGCAGGAGAGAATCTTATACTGACTAATCAGCGTGTCATATATTGGCCACGGGAAGATACATTGATTTTGTCTGATCTACATCTCGGAAAAGCCGCACATTTCCGCAAGCATGGCATTGCCCTTCCTAAGCAGATAGCTGAACGGGATATAGAGCGGCTGGCTAAGCTGATAACACATTATTCGGTGAAGCAAGTCGTCATCACAGGTGATCTCGTGCATGCAGGAGTAAATAAAGAAGTAGAGCTGTTTGTGTCGCTTACATTACAGTTTCCAGATACTGCATTTATCCTTGTCAAAGGAAATCATGATAGGTTCATGGACAAGAAGCTAGATACTATTGGTCTTCATGCTATATATTCTTCCTGGAATATAGGACCTATCTATTTTACGCATCAATATACACATGAGCTGTCGGATAAATTGACTATTAGCGGACACCTTCACCCCGGCGTTAGTGTACAGTTGCCCACAAAGAGATACCTGAGGTGTCCATGCTACGTAGTTACTGAAAAACAGATCATCTTGCCTGCATTTAGTTTGTTTACCGGATTAGATACCTGGTCTATACCAGAAAATACGATTTGTTATGCTTTTTTTGAGGATGGTTTTTTTCAGGTAGGTTAGAATATTATCTTCCAAATTTGAAATACATAGACAGGGGGTGTTCTTTGCCTTGAAGCCATTTTGACACCATCCCCATACCTGTTACAGAAAAGGTAATACCATTGCCGCCAAAACCGCAGACAAAGTACGAATTTTTGAAATCCCGGTGTTCACCGATATAGGGAAGCCCATCCCTGGTTTCTCCGAAAGTGCCTGCCCATGCAAAATCCAGACAAAAGTCCTTTTTTGGAAATATCCGATGAAATGCGTGCAGCAGTTTTTGTTCTTTCGTACCGATCAGTACGTCTCTCCGTACAGGATCTTGAAATTCCTCATCTTCACCACCGATAAGGAAGCGGCCATCGTCCGTTGTGCGCATGTAGAGATATGGAGCTGCTGTGTTCCAGATCAAGATATCGTTGTATTGACGATACATTTCTTCGTTTACTTCCGAAACGATGGCAAAAGTACTCAGTAACTTTACAAAGTTCTCCGGAACCAGATTAGCTACTTCATAACCTATACAGTATACTATTCTTCTGGCTTTGATAGTAGCGCCCGTAGCAGTAGTACATACATTAAATCCTCGCTTGTACTCTACCTTGGTTAATTCCGTTTTGTCATATACCTGCAGTCCTTTTCGTACGTTATATTGTAATACTTCATGAGCCAATCGAAAGGCATCCACACTACCTCCTTCCCTGGATAAAATACCTCCATGGGCTCCTGCAATGTTATATTGTCGTAAAATATCCTCAGCTTCCATCCATTCTACTTTAAAGCCCGCATCTTTCCGGGCTTCAAATTCTTTTTTTAACTTACTTACATCTTTTTTCCATGCTGCATAGTAAAGCGAATTTTTTTGTCGGAAACCTGCATCGGATTTTATTTTTTTTGCGATCCTGCCCAAATCATCGATAGCCTTGCAACAAGCACGATAACTGGCGACGGCACCATCCTTACCGATTAATTCGGAGAGTTCGTGTAAGGGCATGTCAATCTCGTACTGCAGCATGGATGTTGTGGCAGATGTGCTGCCATTACATATTTCACGTTTATCGATCAATAACGTGTTATAGCCGTCTTGAATACACTGATGGGCAATTAGTGTCCCTGTGATGCCACCACCGACAACAAGCACGTCGCATGCCAGGTCATCCTGCAATGAGGGATAAGTGGCCAGCAACCCGTTTTTTATTAGCCAGAATGGTTCGTTTGATTTTAGGTCCATAATAAGGCTATTTTATCACATTAGAACAATCCGAATATCTCCGATTCGATTTTCTGTATAATCTTACCTAAATCTTCGGGTTTATTGGCAAAATCAAGGTTGTCCTTGTCCAAAACTAATAGTTTGCCGTCGTTGTAGCTATTGATCCATTTATCATATTTATCATTCAGCTTGGATAAATAGTCCAGACGAATAGCTGCTTCATAATCTCTTCCGCGTGTTTGTATATTGCTTACTAGTGTAGGAACAGATGCTTTCAGATAAATCAGTAAATCGGGAGGTTTGATGTAATGAATGATACTGTGAAAAATATTACTGTAGTTTTCGAAGTCTCGTGCACTCATCAGCCCCATATCGTACAGATTTTCAGCAAATATATAAGCATCTTCATATATCGTCCGATCCTGAACCATATTAATATCTCTATTTTGTAGTTCGACAATATGTCGAAAACGGCTATTCAAGAAAAAGATCTGTAAGTTAAACGCCCATCGCTTCATATCGCTATAGAAGTCTTCGAGATAGGGGTTGCTTTCTACTTCTTCATACTGCGGTTCATATTTGAGATGATGAGCCAGCAGTTGCGTTAAGGTGGTTTTTCCTGCGCCGATATTTCCTACAATAGCTATATGCATTTTCTTTAAATTTAATACAGTCTCTTTAACCCGATGATTTCTCTTACTTCCCTGATTGTTTTCTGAGCACTATCTTGTGCTTTTTCAGCTCCCATACGGACTACTTTTTGAATATAGGTATCGTCCTTCGCTATTTCTTCAATTCGCGCACGTACAGGTTCAGTAGCCAGCACCATATCTTCCGCTAATTGTTTTTTAAAATCGCCATAACGTATTTCACATGTGTTATACCGGTCTTCAAAGTGTGTTAATGTATCTGGTGTGGAAACGACTTTCATGAGGTCAAATAGATTCTGTATCGCTTCAGGTTTAGTTTGATTAGGCGATGTGGGCCCCGAGTCTGTTACAGCACGCATGATTTTTTTGCGTATCGCTTCGGGCGTGTCTGATAGGTAGATACAATCTGCCTCTCCATTGGATTTACCCATTTTGCCTTGCCCTGTAAGTCCAGGAACTTTTACAAGCTTATCCGAATAAGTGAAAGCGAAAGCTTCCTTGAAATAATCTACCTGATATAAATGGTTGAAGCGATTGCCAAAGGTACGCGTCATCTCCAGATGCTGTTCCTGGTCTTTACCTACAGGTACCCTGGTGCCGTGGTGAATTAAGATATCACAAGCCATTAAGACCGGGTAGGTCAGGAGGCCTGCATTGACGTTATTTGGATTTGCACGGACTTTATCCTTAAACGATGTCGACCGTTCGAGTTCACCCAAATAAGCATTCATATTCATATAGAGGTACAGCTCTGCTACCTCAGGTACGTCTGATTGTATATAGATCGTTGATTTTTCAGGATCTATTCCCGCAGCAAGGTATTCTACAACAACATTACGCACCGTAGATTGCAGATCCTGCGGTGCAGGGTGGGTAGTCAATGAGTGAAGATCAGCTATAAAAAAGAAGCAGTTGTATTCATTTTGCATTTTGACAAAATTGCTCAACGCTCCATAATAATTTCCTAGATGTAATTTTCCGGTACTTCTTATACCACTAACAACAGTTTCCATACAAGGGCGAATTTACGTATTTATTCGGTTATTTTAAGGAAGTTTTTGGAAGTGCGAGGGTCAGGAGGGAGGTAAGAATTCGTTTTTTTAAAAGAAAAACCGCCGTCAATAATTGAGTGCGGTCTTTTCTGTGTCCCCGAAGGGATTGACTCAAGCCGCGCTTACCCCGCACTTGTGTCCTGAGCCTCCTTCGGATCGAACCCCGGCCTGGGCTTTGTTCTTATCCCTTTTAAACCACAAAAGCACCTCTAAAAGGTGCTTTTCGTGTTCCCGAAGGGATTCGAACCCCTATCTTCAGAACCGGAATCTGAAATTCTATCCATTGAACTACGGGAACGGTTTCGCAAAAATAGAACTTTTCAACGAAACTCAAACTACTTTTTTGAAAGTATTATTTTAATCCTCATCGTGGCCTTCTTCGACCAGGTGAAGCTCGACTTTGAGGTCCAGATCATTAGCGCCTGTGAATTTCGTGTAGCCTTTGTTGTTCCAATCTGCTGCTGTGATATTTTCCTTTACGCCCGGATTGAGATGACGCATGATATACTGAAGTACAAATGAATTTGCAGTCTCATTTACCGTTATATATCCGGTTACGCCTACATTGACATCTTTATTATTTGCGTCTTTATCGGCATAAACATATTCCAGTGAGCCAGCTGGCGCGCCCAGGATAAACGCCTGATGGATATCCGCGCGGCTAACAAAGGTACTTTGGCTTTCCCTGCCTGCAAAATCGGTAGCCTTCAATTCGAGTCTATAGGTTTTACCGACTTCGAGGTGTACATGTGCACCAACCGGAGGCAATAATTGTCCATCCGTTGGTTTAAATTTGACTTCTTCGACTTCGGCATCAGCGATATCGTCATAGTCGTAATGGTCGCCGTGTGATTTTCTCTCGACTTCGGTAAAGATCAATGTTGCTGTACCGACTTCTTCCTGATCTTGTTCTGGCGTTGGATCGTCTTTTGTACATGATGCAAAAGTGAGTGCCAAAATGATTGCTAAATAGTTAAGTATATTCTTCATGTTGTTGTTCTTAAAAAGTGTAATTTAATTTTATTGAAATATTACGCCCTCGCGCGTGGGAATAGTATCGAAATCTATCCATATAGTCCTTATAGGCTGTGTTGAACAGGTTGTCGGCATCTACCAAAATACGGAGTTGCTGTCTGTCCCGAATGGCAAGGGAATATGATGCTGTGGCTCCCCACAGCTGGTAAGCCGCAGGTGGGGCCGCATAATCTGAACCGTCCTCATAGTGTTTTTGACGGGCAACGTAAGCGTGGTTTAACTTTACATAGGCATCTTTACTCCAACGATAGGCGATACTTTGCTCTATTCTGTCCGAAGGTATAAAAGGGAGATAGGTGTCTTCCGTGGAGTTGATCCCGGTGACGGATGCTATACCCGTTGTATATACCCATTGAGGAGTTAAGTTCGCCGAGATGTTTATATCGTAGCCATAGAGCAGCGCATCCTGCTGTACATATTGAAATAGGGGGAATGTTCCCCGTATCGTTTGGCGGACCGAATCAGGGTTGGGTTGTGCATAAATATAATCAAAGATCCTTTGTACGAATATATCAGCGTTAGCTTCGATATGCTTATGCGCAAAATGAATAGTATTCACCCATTTTATTCCTTTTTCACTTTTCATGTATGGATTGCCTACTTCGTATGTTCCCGTACCATGGTGTATACCATCGCTGTATAGCTCATTAGCCGAAGGTGCCCTCCATGCCAGACCGATATTACTTTTCCAATACCAGCTTTTTGCGATTTTCAGCGTATTGCCAACCATCCCGGACAGGTTGTTAAAATGTTTTTGATCCTGTAAAAGATACTGATTGAGCGACCCGTCACTATTGGGGTGTCGGTAGTCATAGCGGTATCCGGCAACATCAAAATATTTGTAATCGTAGCGCAAACCCAATTCCGTCACATTGTTTTGCCAACCTAATTTGTGCGTAGCAAATGCACCAAATGTATGATTGTCGAAATTTGGAATAATGGGCGTCGTACCTGTTCCAGGAACATTGTTGTTCACTTGCAATGTGCCTGATAGGCCCAATTTTGTTTGAGCCACCTGGTAGAGAATCTCCATATTTTGTGTCGTCAGTACCATGTTGGCCATGGGTGTGTCGTCGCTCTGTACACGTCGTAGATCAAATTCCTTTCTATGATTGCGTTGCAAACTATAGGTGGCCTCCACCTTTTGGCGTTCGGATAACCGATACTGCCAGTTCAGTATACTCATCTCATGCGATACCTTTTGCTTGGGGGCATCGATAAGGTACGAAAAAGCATAATCGTCATACGGTCTGCCGTGTGCTATCCGTGCAAGGATATCTGTTTTGGAGCCAATATGTGCACCGATAAACACCCCCAGTTCGGTAGCGAAACGGCTGTGGCTTACCGCGAAAGTATGGGCGTGATGCCGATAGCGTAACCTCATATTATAGTTAAGCTCATTTACGCTTGTATTGCCCAGATAGTAGTCTGCCGTTTTTGCATTTCCACTTTTTGTGCCGGAGATATCTGCATGATACGAAAATCCTTTATATGTCCCTTTTGCCTGGGTATGGAGTGTGTATGCTTTGCCATTGGACTGAAATATGCTGTTAATCTCTCCCCCAAAGAGTCTGCCGTTGTCGACTGTGTCCGGCAACAACAAAATTACGCCCGCCAAAGCGTCTGGTCCATAGCGTACAGCATCTGCATTTTTGACGACTATAATTGATTGGGCGCCGAAAGGATCTACTTCGGGAGCGTGATCGAAACCCCACTGCTGACTTTCGTGCCTCACACCGTTGTTTACGATTAATAAACGCGAACCATAAAGGCCGTTGAGTACAGGTTTGGCGATGTTGCTTCCCGTTCTTAAGATATTGACCCCTGCAATGTCCGTCAGTACTTCTGCCAGATTTTTCCCATAGCTCGCCGCCCTTTGTTCATCAGACAAAAGATGTGAGGTCAGCGTATGCTGTGTATTGCTATTGCCAACAACCTTTACACTGTCAATATATCGGGTGGCCGGTTGTATGAATATAGTTGTTGTTGTGTCCTGTATGCTTACTAGTTCGGAATGTTGGGCAAACGCGATAGAATAGCAACCCAACAAAAAGAAATGTAAGAATATTCCAAATTTCTTCATGTATATCAAAATGAGTGACCTGATGGAGTTTGATGTTAGGTCAATACAGGAGGATCTTTGTTAGAACGGAGCTGAACGACCAGACTTTTGTATTGGATCATTATCCGATCGTTTTTGGCGATGCCAAATGGTTTTTCAAAAATATTTAGCTTGACTAGAGGCGTGGTTAGAATGCCCGCACCGGAATAGAGAAAAAAACAAATTGAACAATTGTCTTCATCCGGTAAATGATCGTGCGTATGACGGGTAGTACAATCTTCATGATGACTATGGTCGTGCCATACAATTGCTCCGCCTACCCAGAGGTAGAGACAGGACAACAATATCAGCAAAACCCTTTGCACTACTTTCATCGCTACAAAGATATTGCAAATGCAACAAAGTAGCAAACAAATATTTTAGATTTAAGAGCGTGGGTGATACTGAGTGATGACCGAACGGAGATAGTCGCTGTCGACATGTGTGTAAATTTCGGTTGTGGTAATACTTTCATGGCCAAGCATATCCTGTACAGCACGGAGATCAGCACCTCCTTCGACGAGATGTGAAGCAAAGCTATGTCTAAAGGTATGTGGACTTATCTTCTTCGGAAGTCCGATTTTTGTAGCGAGGTCCTTAATAATAATAAAAACCATGACTCTCGACAGAGAAGTTCCACGTCTGTTAAGAAAGACAATATCTTCATGTCCGGTTTTGACGGCCTGATGTATGCGCACTTCGTCTATGTATATTTTGAGGTATTTAGCCGCTTGACCGCCTATAGGTATGAGCCGCTCTTTGCTGCCCTTTCCCTCGACCTTAATAAATTCTATTTCGAGAAACAGATTAGATAGCTTGAGATGTGTTAGCTCTGAAACGCGGAGGCCACAGCTGTACAATACCTCTAACATTGCCTTATTACGCATCCCTTCGGGAGAAGAGAGGTCTATGGCTTGAATCAATTCGTCGATTTCGACAATAGTAAGTACATCGGGTAAGGTTCTCGGCAGGCGAGGACTTTCGATTAATTCCGCGGGATTATAGGGTATTTGATGTTCAAGCTGCATAAATGTAAAGAACACCTTAATACCCGACAGTAACCTTGCCTGCGTGAAGGGCGAGATGTGAAATGTATTCATCCAGGTAAGAAAGTCCTGGATATCTTGTGCGGTCAGATCTGATGTCGCCAACGACCTTTCTTCAGCATACTCCCGCAGTTTGCGTATATCGTTGAGATAAGCCTGTACCGTATTGTCCGAAAGATTTCTTTCAAATGCTAAATACCGCTTAAAATCGAGGATGTAATCGTGCCACATGTTATTCCCGTAAGGACAAGGATAGTTTTTTATCCTATTATTTATTAAAAAAATGAATATTAATCCATTACTTTGTTTCAAACAAATAATTGATATGAAGCTATTAAAACCTTTTATCATTGCGTTTTTACTTCCCCTTGTCTCTGTTTGGTCCGAAGCAAAAACGTTTAACAAAACTACTACATTCCCTGATGGATATGAAATTTTAACACCAGATACGTTAAAATGGGATACGCCCTTACCTTTTGATTCAAGTATCATTGTAGGGGAGTTGCCAAACGGGTTCACGTACTATATCCGTAAGAATACAGAACCCGAAAAACGGGTGACTATGTACCTGGGTATGAAGGTAGGATCAATTTTAGAGACCGAGGAGGAGCAGGGATTAGCTCATTTTATGGAGCACATGAATTTTAACGGCCTGAAACATTTTCCTAAAAATGAATTGGTCGATTATTTGCAAAAGGCAGGTGTTCGATTTGGATCGGACCTGAATGCTTATACGGGATTTGAGCAAACGGTATATCAGCTTCCTATTCCGTCGGATGACCCCGAGTTGTTGAAGAATGGATTGCAGGTGATGCGTGACTGGGCACAGGATGCCTTACTGACAACAGAAGAAATCGATAAAGAACGTGGTGTGATCCTTGAGGAAATGCGGGGAGGCCGGGGAGCAAACCAACGTATGCAAGATAAGTTTTTACCGATGGTACTCAATCAATCCTTGTATTCTAAACGGCTTCCTATAGGTACTGAAGAAAATATTACAAATTTCGATACGGATATACTCCGTCAATTTTTTCACAAATGGTATCGACCCGACCTGCAGGCAATTATCATTGTTGGTGATATCGATCCACAGGAGATAGAAAAAGAGGTAATACGCCTGTTTTCTGATATGCAAGTCAGCGCCACCCCTGCAGAAAGGCAAGAGTTCACAATAGATCTGAGGAATAAAAATCAATATCTGGTCGTTACTGATCCGGAAATGCCTTATACCGTAGGACAGATTCTTATCAAATATCCGGAGGAAAAGATAAAGACCATTGAGGATTATAGATACTCGTTGTTAAAAAATGTATTTAGCCAAATTATGAATGGCCGATTGGTCGAACTGGTACAATCGCCTAATGCGCCATTCTTGCAATCTGCGGTTCGTTTTGATCCATTATACGGTGGACTGAATAACCTGACAGCTTTTTTTGTAGCCAAACCGGGAGAAATTGAAGAAGGTTTTAAAGCTATTTTTCGAGAACTGGATCGTGTTCATAAATTTGGTGTCACCGAGACAGAATTTAACCGTGTCTTGGCTGCTCTGCAGAAAAACAATGAAACCTCTTATATCGAGCGGGATAAACGTAAATCCGATAGCTATGTAGATACTTATTTGAATCATTTTCTGAAAGATGCTCCCGTGTTGAGCAATGAAGATCGGTATGACCTAGTAAAGCAGCTTTTACCGACATTGACTTTAGAAGAAGTCAACGCTATTGTACGAAAATACTATGTAGATAATAACCGGGATATCCTGGTGTTAGGTCCTGAAAAGGACAAAGAAAAGTTGCCCGATGAACTTCTGGTCAATTCATGGCTCAACGAAGTTGATCAAGAGCAGCTGACCGCTTATGAGGATAAAACTTCCGAATTACCGCTATTGGCACAACAACCTGTGAGCGGACATATCCAGGCGAGTAGAGAAATCGACGGCATAGCGACAAAAGAGCTTGTCCTGAGTAATGGCGTAAAAGTTTTGTTGAAACCCACTACTTTTAAAAATGACCAGATTTTGATTTCTGCGAGTAGCCCGGGTGGATCTTCTTTATATTCGGATGCGGATTATATGTCGGCATCCAATGCTGCTGCATTGATCAACAGTAGTGGTCTGGGGCAATTGAATACAGCCGAGCTTCGTAAATATATGACCGGCAAGCAGGTGAACATATCGCCTTATATCTCGGAACGTTCCGAGGGGTTATCGGGCTCCAGCGATAAGGAAGGACTGAAGACAGCTTTCGAGATGATCTATGGCTATTTTACAGAACCGCGGTTGGATACTGATGTGTTTGATAATATCATTTCACGTATCTTGTCCTCATTAGAAAATAGAGATAGTGATCCCCAATACGTATTTGGAGAGCAGATTGCAAAGAGTCTCTATGGAAGTAATGTCCGGCGTATTCCACCTACAAAAGAAGCAATAAAAGCGATCAATAAAGATCGGGCTCTGGCTATTTATAAGGAACGCTTTGCCGATGCGTCGGACTTCACATTTACTATTGTGGGTTCCTTTACAGAAGAGGAAATAAAACCTTATCTGGAAGAATATCTTGCCGCATTGCCGACCGTAGATAGAAAGGAAGAAGCCCGTAATCTGGGAATAACGGAACCAGAACAAGGATTCCAGAAGGACGTTTATAAAGGTAAGGAACCGAAAGTCAGCGTTCAGCTTCGTTATTATGGTGACTATGATTATTCCGAAACGGAAAATCTACAATTTGATGCGTTGGAAAGCATATTAACGATCAAATTAATAGAGCGATTACGTGAAGACGAAAGTGGTGTCTATGGTACCGGTGCCCGGGGAACCACCAGCAAATTTCCGAATGGACGATATACTTTTATGATTGGCTTTGGTACAGGGCCGGAAAAATATGAGTCGCTGATAAAGTCAGCGTTGGACGAGGTGAATAAAATCAAAACTAATGGGCCGCTGCAGGTAGATCTTGATAAATTTGTTGCCGAGCAAAAACGACAGCTCGAGGTAGAACTGCGGGAAAACAGTTTTTGGTTAGGACAGATTGCCGGAGCCTATCAGAATCAGGAGGATCCCACATACATTCTACGCTACCGGGAAGAGTTGGAAAAATTGACGGTTGATGATGTGAAAGAAATCGCCAACAAATACCTGAAAGCGGAACGTTTATTTACCTTTATTCTTTTTCCGGAAGAAGTAGCAAAATAAAACGTTCCTTTTTCACTGTAAACTGTATAGAGAAAGGCTATATTGTCCTCCCGGGGTATACCGCAAGGCCTTTTTCTATACAAAGAAGTGCGTTTCTGAGATCATCCTGGTTTAGGACGTAAGCCAACCGTACTTCGTTTATTCCTGCACCGGGAGTACTATAGAAACCAGTTGCCGGAGCCATCATGACGGTTTGGTTTTCGTATGAAAATTCTTCCAACATCCATTGACAAAAAGCATCAGCATTGTCGATCGGCAGGCGGGCTAGCACATAAAATGCTCCGCCTGGTGTGGGACAGAATACGCCGTCGATTTTGTTTAGACCTTGCACAAGGGTATTCCGGCGGGCAGTATATTCTTTCGAAACCGCATCGAAGTAAGCTGGAGACGTGTCTACAGCTGCTTCACCCGCTATCTGTCCTTCCAATGAAGGGCTGAGCCTTGCTTGTGCAAATTTAAGGGCGGACTGATATACAGCTTTGTTTTTAGTAATGATGCAGCCGATGCGTGCGCCGCAGGCTGAGTAACGTTTGGATACTGTATCCCAGATCACTACATGTTCTTCTAACCCTTCCAGGTGCATGGGTGATACGAAGTCATGGCCATCATAGCAAAATTCCCGATAAGCTTCATCGGCCAATAGATAAAGGTCGTGTTTTAGACACAGCTCGCGTAAAGCTTCCATTTCTTCGCGGGAATATAGATATCCTGTAGGATTGTTCGGACTACAGATAGCGATGGCTTTAGTCTTTTCGGTAATGACTTTTTCAAACTCCGCTATTGGCGGTAGCGCAAACCCGCTTTCGATATGCGATATCACAGGTTTTATAACGACATCTGCTGAGCAGGCAAAGCTATTATAATTCGCATAGAACGGTTCGGGAACAATCATCTCTTCCCCTGCATTTAAGCAGACCTGTAGTGTGATAGTAATTGCTTCAGACCCTCCGTTTGTCACCAGGATATCGGTAGGCTGTATATTATAGTTTAGCTTGTTATAATATTCGGTGAGCTTATCGCGGTAAGATGCTGTGCCTTCCGAAGCGGTGTATGCCCAGATTTTAAAGTCTGCATTTTTTAAGGCATGGAGCATACCCTCCGGAGTTTCAATATCCGGTTGCCCTATATTCAGATGATATATTTTTTTTCCTTCTTTTTTTGCTTTATCAGCATAAGGAGTGAGTTTTCGAATCGGCGAGGCAGGCATATTGATGCCTTTCTGTGAGATTTTTGGCATAGTTTCATTCTAATTAGCGCAAAGGTACAAAATAACTAAACACATTTGTCGGTAGCTATGAAAGTATAGAAAATTTTTGTCGAGCTTTGTCTCAAAATAGAAGATAATGCATGAAAGTGAGTTGAGTAAGGTTAAGGAAAATACAACACAAGGTTGGTTAAATGGTTTTGTCGGTGTGCTATTGTTTAGCGGTTCATTACCCGCTACACGTGTAGCTGTTTTAGAGCTAGATCCGATATTTCTAACTGTTGCAAGAGCCAGCATTGCCGGACTGCTGGCACTTATAGCTCTACTCGCTTTTAAGGAAAGGCGTCCAACGAAAAAGCAGCTCCTGCCGTTGGGTATTGTTGCTCTTGGCGTGGTAGTCGGATTTCCCTTGTTAAGCGCGCTGGCCTTACAATATGTTACTTCAGCTCATTCTATTGTCTTTTTGGGTATGTTGCCTCTTGCAACTGCAATATTTGGTATTGTTCGTGGGGGAGAACGCCCACGGCCTATATTTTGGCTTTTCTCTATAACAGGTAGTCTTCTGGTAATCGGTTATGCAGTAGTTCAAGGGCTTACAGCGTCGCCGGTTGGAGATATATTAATGTTGTCTGCTATCGTTCTATGTGGATTGGGATATGCTGAAGGCGCGAAACTAACCAAGATCCTGGGCGGGTGGCAAGTGATCTCCTGGGCACTGCTATTATCGCTTCCTGTTATGTTGCCTCTGGCATTTATATCTCTGCCAGCATCTTTTGCGGATGTTAGCCTGGCGGCTTGGGGTAGCCTGGCCTATGTATCGCTGTTTAGCATGTTTATCGGTTTTATTTTTTGGTACCGTGGACTTGCTCAGGGGGGCATTGCCACAGTAGGACAGTTACAGCTGTTACAGCCATTTTTTGGGTTAGCTTTAGCAGCGTCGTTGCTTCATGAGCGGGTAAGTCCAGGTATGCTGGCCGTGACGGTGGGGGTCATTCTATGTGTAGCAGGAGCTTCTAAAAAGTGACCTCTTTTATTGGACTGTTCGCTGCCATATATCTTCAAATGTATCAGTATAATCTTCTCCCATCAAACGCCTGTAATTCTCCGCGAAACGCTTATAAAAATGTGCTGCGGAAGCTTCAAGTTTTCCCTTATGTAATGCATAAAGCCCTTGTTCCAGAGCCAGTTCATTAACAGTGTCGATTGCAAGTAATGCATTTGCTGCACGAAACAGTGAAGACCAGTCTTTATCCTCACGGCTTTCACCTATACACTTTTGAAACCTTTCGATCAACATACTTTCGATGTCCTGTTTGGACTTATCGAAAATAGGATCATCCATGCCCAATAGAAATTCTCCACGTTCCAGAATACTTAAAATCTTGGGGGAAAGAATATCGACCCCTTGTATAAGAAGCTCCTTCAGCTGCCAATAATCGCAATAGCAGGTAGGTTCGAATACCACCCGGTAATGTCCTTCTTCATAGACGATTTCTACACCATCTAATTCACTCAATACCTTTCGAAGATTGTTTATGGCTACACCTCTGGAGATTTTAGCCTTATCTTTCGGTTTGTCCGGCCACAGTAAGTGGGTAAGCAGGTTGGAACTAATGCCTGTGGTATAACTATGGAACATGACCAAACAGAAAACCTGTTGCAATCGCGCGCTGAACAAATGGGATATGTCCATCCCTCCTCTGTCTACGACAGTGAAGTCTCCAAAAAGATAAATACAATTTATGTGTGGTTGTTCGGGTAACTTCAGGTCGTCGGGCAATGCTATGACAGGTTCAGGTTGCCTGGGACGACGATAAATCTTGTATATTAAGGTGCCAATACAAAGCGCGCTAAGAGCGAAAGCATAAAACCAAATATTTTTTTTTGTGCCAGGACCAGGGAAAGCATAGAGCTGGGACTCGTTGATAGCTGGAAAATCTAAACTATATACGGTGAGCGTAGACCGGATATCATTGTCTGACTCCTGTACTAAAGCAATCAGCTTCTTCAGATGCGGATCAAAATATAAATTAGCGTGTGTACTGATTTTATCCGAATAAATGGCGATAGAGTCGCCTAACTCTTCATATTGGCCATCCTGAATGGCAAATCGACGTAGTTTAATAAACGAGTGTGTTAAATGCTCGGGGTATCCAAGCATGTAAATCCAGTTTGAATCAGGGATAACCAGTCCACGGGCTGGTACAAAAAGATTTTCCTTTCGGTTTATGTCCCAGAGTTTTGTTGCTTTTTGTGTTGTTGGGTCTAACGTATAAAGATCGTAGAAGTATTTTCGTCCGACTATATGCTGCCCGGATTCGTTACCCATACCCCCAAAAATATAGATTTTCCGGTTCACCTCAGATCTACCGATCGAGGTAAAGTATCGAGGTAAAATGGAGTCCCCCCGCACGTTATTGGGTTTAGACCAACCTTTTTCCGTTAAATCATAAAATAGTAAATCGTTACTATAGACCATGTTCCCATATCCGCCAAATAGTAATAATTTGCGGCTATCAGCTAGAAAACAGGAGGCATGGTGGTTCAATTCTCGTTGTAAATAATCGCTACTTTCTATTCTCCAGCTAAAATCATCTAAATCCAGACTGACGACTGTAGGCCCGGTATAGGCTTCTTCGTAATAGGTTTCATAGACATATAGCCTGTTTTCCTCGTAATCTATAAAGCTGTTTCCGAGCTTAAGTTTCATCGGACAGGAACTAAGAAAGCGGATACTCCGTGTTATACCGGTTTGTATTTCATAAATCTCTAACGAATCCTGATTGAAGTAGTAGATAGATTTTCTTTTTGGATCATAGGTAGCTCCCGAAGGACTTGAAGAATGCATAGCAGTGTGTTTATGCCAATGAAAAGCATCATTCAATAACCAGGTGCCGTTTGTAACCTTACCCATCACCTCGCCAGAGGCATTATGCAGTTTATTTCCTGCACTTTCCCGGAGGGGGAAGACAATTGTCTTCTCTTTGTTGCCGATACGGAAATTTCGAAGGGAGAATGAAGGGACATCAATCATGTAATCGCTACGTCCGAATGTTACGTTGGGAGAATAAGGTGACTCGATCGGCACCGCCGCAGACTGTGGTGCTTCGTTGGCAATATGCAGTTTGATCTGTCCCTTCTGTAAATCATACTCCATCCGCACCGGAAACCAATGCCGTTCAATAAGGTGCTCAAGTGGAATTCGTATCGTAATCAAACTGGTTTTTCCTTCTTCATTCAGGCGGAATACTGCTTGTCCCTCTTCTTTATCATAATGCAAATTGAAAATAGAACCCTGATTTTTTTCTTTAATCCGGACGATATAACCAATGGTGTTATTGTTAGGTAGCTGAAGATCAAAATCGATAGCAAATGCCTGATGAAAAGTAGGCACCGCATCTGAGAAAAAAGCTACAGAGGTACGGCCCTCAATGGGTTCGTCGCTCCCTGTAAATCGGATACCCTGTGCGAAAGCATAACTTGGAAAAGCGAACAAAGTTGCTAAAATGAAAAGACAAAGGAAGAAAGGGTGTATTCGGTAAATGCACATATTTCGGTTTATCATTGTCATAAATGGCATATACAATTTATAACTTTTGATACAAATGTAACTAATATAACACAAAAAGTTAATGAAGCATAAAAGAAAAAGGATAGCTAGAAAGTGCCCTGGAACATAAATATGAAAAATAAAGGAGGGGTTAATGTTTTTGTCAACGGTTAAATCTTGTTTTTAACCCTAGTTTTAATCCTTGTCCTCCTATTTTGTGTATGAAATATGTCGAAAGACTATTCCGCCAATTTTAAATTTTTATTATAAACTTAATTTATCTCAACATGAAGTTTTTCATTATTGCCATCTGCTGTACGATGTTATTGAGCTTTACTTCGGTAACTGTTGTACTATCAGGAGGTATCCGGAATCTGTCACCCCCTGATATGGAGGAAGAACCGGGTCAGGATGATCCCCAGGTTATAGCGATACAGAATCTACAACGTTCTATAGATTTAATCGACATAACTATAGGACATTATTTTGATCCGCAGACTTTTGAGATGCGACGCTTTTACAATCCATTTACCAAAGTAAAATCCCGTGAGCGCGCTTCTGTCTGGATGTACACGGCTGGGATTGAAGCTGTCAATGCCGCTCTGTCAGCACTTAAGCATACCCGGCAGGTTGATGGGAATACCTTATACAAGGATCATTACGAACGCTACGTGACGTTGCTGGACAACCTGTATGCAAATGCAGATTATTATCTGGGCACTTTTGAACTTATCTCCTATACACAGACGAAGGAATGGTCTGTATATGCTGTTGATCGAGTCAATCAAAAGGGGCAGGCAAATGTTACCGGCATTCTAAATGTGTATGACGACCAGATGTGGTTGATCCGTGAATTATTGGACTCCTATAAATTAACGGGTAAAAATAAATACCTGGAAAAAGCAGAGTATTTAACGGCCTATGTGCTGGACGGATGGGATGTGACGCTTGATAGCAAGGGAAAGGAAAATGGTGGGATACCTTGGGGTCCTGGCTACACGACTAAGCATGCCTGCAGTAATGGACCATTGATCAGCCCGCTGGTTTGGTTACATGAAATTTACAAAGATCAGTTTGATAAGATTGCACATCGTTATATAGACAAAGACGGAAAAACCCGTAAAGTTGAACAATTGGAAAAGCGACAATATTATCTTAACTATGCAAAATCTATTTATGACTGGCAAAAAAGAAACCTACTCCACGATAGTGGTGTGTATACCGATATGATGGGCGGGTGTGTGCCGGACTGTGCTATACGTTACGAAGAGGTTGACGGAGTGCGATACCGTGCAAACACACCGTTAACGCAGGCTGTAGGTAAAGCCTATACCTATAACAGTGGAACGATGTTGTCGGGTGCTGTGGATCTTTACCGGGTAACGGGAGAAGAGAAATATGCCGAGGATGGCCGGGAGTTGGCGAAGAACAGTTTCCAGCGGTTTGCCTCTCTGGGAAAGGATGTCCCGGAATATTACAGCTTTGAAACCGAAGGTTTTAGAAATTGGTTCAATGGGATCTTAATGCGTAGCTATGAAGAAGGGACTTTGCTCGATTCTCAAATAGGGAACTATCTAACGGCCTACCAACGAAATCTAGATTATGGTTTTGAACGTTTTTACCACGATGGTTTCCTTCCGACGAACCTATTGGAAGGGTGGGCAGGAGAAAAGGATGGACAGGGCGTAGAAGGGATGTTTATGTTTGCCTATGCCGCACAATACGCCATCTTAGGAAAGCATCAGTTGGAGGAGAAACTATAGCTATCACTGAACATGAAAATTAAAAGCCTATTTGAAAATAAATTATTACTTAAATGAAATTTAAATTTAAAATCCAGATGAAAAACTTGAAAAAAGTATTCCATGTAACATTGATCGCATTCATGTGCATGTTGCATTTTGGCTGCGAAAAAAGCCATGATCCTATGGATAATCGAAGTGGGAAAGTGATGGGTACAGTGATCGACGCCAATGGTGATCCCATTTCGGGCGTGAAAGTCACTCTCACTGGCATCAAAGAAGAAGATCAGGTTACCACGAGTGGGAATGACGGAAAGTATTCTTTTGATAACGTAACCTACAAAACACATGCGGTTACATTTGAGAAAGATGGATGGTTGGCAGTGGGGCTAACGGTAACAGCTGACGATTTTGACGACAGTGGTGTTGCTGCGGTGAATGTGGATATGATCAATGCTTCTGCAAGGATTGTAGGGACGGTATTAGACGCGTCTAGTGGTGGCGAACCACTTTCTGGTGTTACTGTTTCTATTGGTGCAGCTGGTGGAACAGTCACGACGGATAATGCCGGAGCCTATGTAATACCCAATCTGATTGAAGGTAATTATAACGTCACGTTTACGAAGGGAGGATATGTTACTATTGTGAAAGCGATCTCACCAGCTGATTTTGTGGATGGTATTGCTACCCTTAATATCCAGATAGGCGGTGAAGAACTTCTGCGCGGATTAACGGCGTTTGATTTGCAAGGTGCCGAAAAATGGTATTATAATGAATATCGCGGAGGAAGGAATGCAGATGCTTATCCACATTGGGACTGGGCATGTAATTATATGAGTACGCTGGATTTCAGAGGTGCATGGGAAGAACAGAATGAAGGAACGACATTACAAATCCGAAACAATGGGGATGAACGAAATAACCCCGCTGATATGGATATGTTCGATTCGTTTGTCTATGGTAGCAAGTTGATTACGGAAGACAACAAGATTCTTTCGCTACGAATTCAAACGCATAATGCGGATGCGTCTGCACCGGCCTATTTTGGTGTACAGGTTATCGATCTTAATGCTGCTCAACCAAAAGCAGAGAAGGTGGGCCAGACCCGTACGCACAATGGAGGTTACACAGATTTTGATTTTGACCTGAGTGCTTATGTGAATAAAGAGGTGATTATTGCCATCGGTATTTATCGGCAGACAAGCGGGGATTACTGGAAGCAACTTGTTTTGCGGGCAATACGGTTTGCCGACCGAAAAGTAGTCAATTGGGACTGGCTTCCCGGAGCAGACGTCATTGACGGATGGAAGCTATCGCGCGAAACTGTTAGATCTACCATGCCACATACTAAAAAGTTGTTTACTGGAATTAGTCCGATAAACGGTAATCGGGACAGTTATGTCGGCGCATATCGCGCATGGAGAAATGTAGACCACGTTGCTGCACGATGGATGTTTATGCCACTGAGAAAGGATCCTGAAGTATTTCCTTCCGAAGGATATCTCATCAAAACACGGGGTACACCGGACGTAGATACTAAGGTGCCCGAAGCCTATCTTTATGCCAAATTCTCTATTGCATCAGGAAGTAACCGGCTTACGCTTAGTACACGCAATTTCGGAAGCAACTTTACCTATTTCAAATTGACGGCGATTCAGAATGACG
>JBEBVG010000014.1:0-32764 GCA_040392845.1 Sphingobacterium sp.
CGATCGTGTCGACGTACTTGGATAGTTCGTAGATCACCTCTTCTAATGCAGCACGCTTCTCGTTGCGTACTTCAATTGCCCTGGTGTCCTTGAAAGCAGCTTCCGTAGTCGCTGCAATGTAGGCTGTCAAAGCATTTTCAAGAGTTTCCAACGACGGCACCGGTGTGGCAAACAGTGTGGACTCTTGTGTCATCTTGCCTAGGATCTGCTCGGCGTACTGCGCCAGCGACGCAGTGTTCAGATTACCGAAATTTAATGTGGGCTTTCCCATTGTATTAATTTTTTAAATGTTAAAACTTTTGTTAATTAAATGTTGTTGCTAGCAAACAATACAACAAAGGTCGTATGCAAAAAATTAATAGTAGAGGGTAAATGTGCCATTTTTTGGGGTACCCCGAAATTTTTTTTGGCACAAATACCCTCCTTTTTTTGGAGGTGAAATCCTTCAAAAACAGGTCTTAGGGGCTATTAAGCTATGATTTTAAAGGTTTTTAGGCCGAAAAATTAACGCGATGACAACGTGTTGTTTTTTGAATACTACGTGCTGTTTTCAAAAAAATGCGTGCAATATTCCGAAAAGTACAGGAAGTATTTTGAAAAGTACGTGCAGGTCCGGCAATCCCGCAGGAATAATTCCAAAAAGTACGTGTTGTTTTTTGAATCCTTCGAGCTGTTTTCAAAAAAGTGCGTGCAATATTCCGAAAGGTGCATGAAGTATTTTGAAAAGTACGTACAGGTCTGGCAATCTCGGGGGAATATTTCCGAAAAGTACGAGTATTATTTTGTAAACAACGTGCAGGTTTAGCAATCCTGCGGGAATAATTCTGAAAAGTACATGAAGTATTCTGGAGAGTGCGTGCAGGTTTGGCGATTCCGTAGGAATAATTCTGAAAAGTACATGAAGTTTCGGCCGTGATCTTGGATAAAATTTCGATGATTTTTAAACTTTAATATCTGATTCTTATCGATAACCAAACACTATAACCCGAAAGAACTAAGAAAAACAAGAGTAATATAACCATTGCCCAGCTTGGAAATGAAGGTAAATATTTTTTGCGGTATTCTTTATCACGGTAAATAAGTATGCCTGTTACTATCAATATTAAATGGCCAATAATTTTAATTAGTAAAACTTTGCTAAAGATCATACCAAGAGGTCCGGCTAAAAATATTAGACCATTATAAATATAAAGCTTAGCTTTCATAGATAACTTAATCATTATTGTTTTCGGTTTCTAATTGATGGTGTAATATTAGAGAAATACAATAATGATCGCTCGTTAAATCGTGTCATTTTTTTGGATAATTATGTCATTTTTAGCTCTGCTTGCAGATTTCAACCTTCCATAGGCCTCTCCGGGCCTTTTCTACGCTCGGCTTTCGGCGAATAGCCGAACTGTTTGATATATAATTTCGCCAGATGTTTTGCATCCATATAGTGCAGCTGGAAGGCAATATCATCAAAAGTGCTATCGGTGGTACGGAGAAGTTCCCGCGCTTTATGTATACGGATCAGCCGGATGGACTGGGTAACATTATTCGCTTTTCCCTCAAACGCTCGGTAGAGCGTACGTACACTGACTGCAAGTTTATCCGCGATAGTGTTACGATCGATGTCGGCATCCATATAGTGCTTGAGGATATAATCGATAGCACGACGATAGAGAAGGATATTCTCTATATCCTCTGATTTGGAAGCATCGCTGAGATCGGCGTGGTATAACTCCAGAAGCCGCATAAACTGGTATTCTAGTTTGAGTGCTGTAGAATAGGGTCTGTTCTGAATCTGTTGTATCTTGTCAAAAATCTGTCGCTGTCGGTATCCGATGTTGTGGAGGATGGTGTTGTCGAGGGCGGTGACACGGTTGTCGGTCTGCGCCTGTATACCGAACAAAGGCCATTCGTGCTGTATTTCCTCGACCCGGCGGTTGGGTAGTCCAAATACAACAGACCATATTTTTCCCGCATCGATGCGACAATATAAAGGACATGCGCTCGTGTTGCATCCGCCGTAGTGATCTGTTCCTACACAGACACTTCCCCCTAAAAAGAGGTTGCCCCGAAGCTGGAACATCAGCAAAAAGCAACAGTCTTCCATGTGGAGGTGAAACTCCCGTTTTTGTGTGGCCTGCCCGCGCAGTTCGAGAACGGATAGCCGTTCATTGGTTAAAGAGACTGCTGACAGTCCTTCTGTAAGCGGGACGATACCGGTTTCCTCCAGGCAGGACAGATAGCCTCCTTTCTGTACAGGGCAGGTTTTTGAGATCTTTTGATGACCGACAAAGTCAATCATCTTATCATTATACATCGCTAAAGGTATTGGTTGAAATAATCCAATATACGCAATTTAAATTAAAAAGGGGCTGATACCTACGATATTTAAGAAAGATAAAGCAACAAATCATCTGGAGGCAGAATTGCAATCTCCGTTTTTTTAAAATCTTTAACATTGCGTGTCACGATGAAATCAAGATTTTTTACCGCGTGGGCAGCAAATAATACATTCTTCATCGCTTCTTTTATAAATGCTTCTTTTCGAAATATGCGGCTAACTCTTTTTTTTCATCGAAATCATCTGAGAGTTTTACAGAGCCTATTATTTTTTTCAGTTTCGGAGAGATCTGTTTCACCGTAAGCGTCAATTTGGTTGCCATGACACGTGTGTTTTTAACAAAAATACGTGTTTTACAAACTAATAGCAATGCTATTATTCCCCGATTCTACATCCGCCAGCCGTTGTGTCGGGTCGAGGTGTACCCGGCTTACTTTTTTGCTCACCGGAAAAGTATAAGTTGGCTTCGTCCAGAACCAGTCTTCTAACGTCGTACGCTTTACCCCCTCGTATAACGCATAGTTCTCCGCAGGTTTCTCCCCCCGCATTTCGCGCAGCGGAATATAAAAAAGCTCTTTAGACCCGTCGGCATATTCGACCAGGATGTCAAGTGGCATGGGGAAGTTGGACTTATTTTCGACCGTTATTGTGGTGTCTGTCACTTCCGCGATAGCATAATCGATTTTTCGTGTTGTGTTCACGAATAGGTTAAAATACCATTTCAGGTTGATGCCCGAAATCTCTTCTGCCACACGTTTGAAGTCATTCGGTGTAGGGTGCCTGAACTTCCATAAGTCATAGAATTTCAAAAACGTCTTCTCCAGGTTTTCCTGACCTATGATATAGCCTAGCTGCTCGACCAACACGGCTCCTTTATTATATGCCTCGTTACTATACCCATAATTGGTGTCGTAATAATCTGCCAATAAGCTCATGGGTTCCTCTTTGTCTGATAAAGCCAATTTGTAATAAGCACGATAGGCGTCAATCATAGGGTTAGTGTCCAACCCACCTTTCTTATGAAACAGATGTTGCATACCCAATTCTTCAACATAAGAGGTAAAACCTTCGTCAAACCATTCATCTACAGTCTCATTAATGCCAAAAAGATGCTGATACCAGGAATGGGCTGCCTCGTGAAAGATTACGCCCACTAAGCTCTTAATGTCCCTATTGCCTGTCACCAATGTCGCTGTACCGTATTCCATTCCGCCGTCTCCTCCCTGGATGATTGTGTAAGTAGGCCAGGGATAAGGACCGAAGCGTGTGGCACAAAAGTCAAAAAATTCTGTGGTTAAGCCCAAAGCCTGCTTCCAGTTGGATTTATTTTCCTTACCGGAGGGGATAAAGACGGTATAGATGCTGACACCTCCTTCGCTTTTTGTCGAATCGACAACAAATTTTGGGTCAGCAGCCCACACAAAGTCGTGAATGTTTTTGGCTTTGTAATGCCAGGACACCTTATTGTCGGTGGCTTGAACCTTCACCTTTTTGTTATAGCCTTTCACCGCGTGTGGATTTTGCAGCATACCCGATGCGCCGACGACATAGTCTTTGTGAATGTTGATCGTCACGTCGAAATCCCCAAAGGGCGCGACGAACTCTCGGGCAACATACTCGTCAAGGTGCCAGCCAAACTCGTCATAATGGGCCATCTTGGGGTACCACTGTGCCATGGAGAGTGCCACATCTTCTTTGGAGTTGCGGCCACTCCGGCGTATTTGCTCGGGCACCTGTGCCAGCCATTCCATCGCGAACAGGACTTCTTCGCCATCGCCGATAGGATGAGGCAACGTAACCTCCAGCAGCGTACCGTCTACCTTGAAGGAGGTTTTTTGACCATTATAAGTGAGCGCCTGTATCTTTTGATAACCTATCTGGTCATGCGTCAATGTTGCAATTTTACTGATCCACACCGGTTTTTCATCAGTACCTGTATTGATCATCATACGTTTATCCGGATCGGCAATGTTAGCCAATCTATAATCCATCATACTGCCCGGCTGGAAGGCATTGAAATACAGGTGAAAGTATACTTTTGATAAAGGCTGGCCCGAATTGTTCGTGTACTTCAATACCATCTTGCCCGTATACTGGTATGTTTTTTCATCCACGTCAATATACATTTTGTAATCTACTTTTTGCTGCCAGTAGCCTTTACGCTGTGCAAATGACAGTTGGCTCACGGTAAAGATCCCCACAAACAGGATGAAAAAAAGTCTATTCATGATTCAAACTTAGATAAAATGCGCTGCATTCACGAATACCTTTAAAAGAGACACTCATGAGTAATCCATTTTTATATGCAATATAATTGCGCCTGCATATAAAATGGGATTATCGATCTCTCCTCAGCTATTGAAAACATTTTAACAGAGGAAAACATACAAAATTTGTTTGGGCACACTCTATGTTGGTGTCAATGAAGGCGGATACAAGCTGTCAACAGCTTGCAAATTGACACAAAAATCAGTAACTTTGAATTAAAAAAAGTCACGGTAACAGAAGACCACAAGCATCTTTTCCTTTATTAAAACTTATAGTATTCTATGTCACACTGGACAAGTGCTTCATGGAGGAGCTGATGGTCGTCATCTTTTTGGAACAACTTATTGCGCCAATAGCGTTGAGGAGATCTCTTTCTGAAGTAGATGACGTATAGGTTGCCTCCCGAACGGGTCAGGCTGCGTATATGGTCGATATCGGCGTAAAGGTACGTGATGATTTTGTTCTTAAAAGATATTGTCAGTCTATCTTCCTCTAATGTCCATTGTGAGGGGCTCTGACTGAGCTTCACACTGCAATACAGTATAACCGGTATAGTAAAAAGGACAATGATGATTTTCACAATCTCCTGCGCCGGAATGAATGAACTTATTCCTCCAGCGGCGAAAAGCAAGGCAAAAAAACAAAGCATGTACTTGCCCCGGTGTAGCGTATGGATGGAAAAAGTCTGCCTCATCTAAAAACTAAAATACTTCTGTGGGTTTATTTTCTTGTTATTTTTAAGTATCTCGTAATGCAGATGAGGGCCTGTACTGCGCCCTGTGCTCCCCATAAGGCCAATGATATCCCCAGCAGCAATTCGCTCTCCCTTTCGTACTAAAGGCTTGGATAGGTGAGCATAGCGTGTTTCGTAACTGTTGGTATGTTTAATCTTTACGACATAGCCGTAATCGCCTTCATGTCCTGCGAAGCTCACTATTCCTTTTGCTGTTGATTTAATACGATCGCCGGTTCTTCCCTTCAGGTCAACTCCCGAATGCATTTCCCGCCCTCTATTTGTAAAAGGATTCCTTCTGTACCCAAACTTCGACGTAATCTTGCCAGGATGGGGGACGCCGATAGGTAGATTTTCGAGCTTTTTATCCAGCTCGGTCAATGCCTCCTCGTAATAGGAACTCATCAGCTCTATATTTTCCTCGTCGGCCTCAACAGGACCTCCGGCATTTTCCAATGCGATGGTCTTCAACCCCCTTTTCTTCATCTTTTTGTTGATGCTCTCTAAGGTGCTGTCAATTTTATTAAAGGATTTCTTTGCTTCGCCAATCTCTTTTTCACTTTCGCTTTTGCGCATACTTAAAAGCTTGTTTTTTTGATGGACTTCATTTAGAGCATCCGTGTATTGCGACATAATGGCTTCTTCCTTTTGTTTAGTCGCCAGGTAGATAATGACACTAAAGAGTACAACAATCAGGCCCAGTGAAGAAAAAGCTAATTTTTTCCAGTACTTGACAAAGAAAGAAGGCACGACAAAATTTTTCTCTTCCTTTCCTTCGATGCTGATCTGAATACACAGTTTGTTTTTTAACATGGCTGGTTCCTCATTTTTCTTTTCAAACGTTGACAAAAGTAGGGAAATAAACCTTTATAAGCCAATTCATTATTATTGATAATCAACATCTTGTTGTTAATGTTTGTTAAAAATGCACATATTTGTACCATGACATTTGCCGAAACTCTGGTGTCTTGGTACAGACAATGTGGAAGAAATCTGCCATGGCGTGAAACCAACGATCCTTATATAATCTGGCTTTCTGAGGTTATTCTACAGCAGACCCGTGTAGAGCAGGGACTGCCTTATTATTATCGGTTTGTCGAGCGTTTTCCAGATGTGCGGGCATTTGCTGGCGCCGATGAGGAAGAGGTTTTGCGTTTGTGGCAAGGCCTGGGTTATTATTCCCGGGCACGCAATATGCATAAGGCAGCGAAAGAAGTAATGCTTCGTTTTGCAGGGGTCTTTCCCTCATGTTATGACGAACTCATTACTTTGCCGGGGATCGGTGATTATACCGCTGCAGCAATTGCATCATTTTCGTCCAATGAGCATAGAGCGGTATTGGATGGAAATGTATTTCGGGTCTTATCCCGGATTTTCGGTATCAATATTCCCATTAATTCGACGGAAGGCAAAAAAGTTTTCAAAGATCTGGCTGAAGAACTGCTTCCTGTGGTCAACCCCGGTGAATACAATCATGCCATTATGGATTTTGGTGCTATCCATTGTAAGCCGAAAGTCCCTTTATGTGCTACCTGTGTTTTCCAAATGGAATGTAAGGCCTTCTCGGAGAACAAAGTACAGGAACTTCCGGTCAAACTGAAGGGCCGTGCTAGTCGAAATCGTTACTTTCATTACTTTATTATCGAAGTGGATAATCGTGTCCTGATGTCTAAACGCGGAGAGGGGGATGTCTGGGCTAGTTTGTATGAATTCCCGATGATAGAAACGCCCGAAGATTACCCGATAGAGGATATCGCCCGGCATGCAGATTATCAGCAGTATTTTGGAGATGCGGAACTTGAACCCATAGGAGGTATCATCAAACATATCCTCAGTCATCAAAATATTTTTGCCCGATTTTACCGATTATCAGGGGTAGCCGATATAAAAGAAAAAAAAACACAATGGGACTATTTTTTGTCAGAAAAAATAGATACATTAGCTAAACATAAGCTTATTTTCACCTTTTGGGATAAGTACAGTAATAGCTAATTAACCATAAATTATATGTCGAGCGTAAATAAAGTAATCTTAGTAGGTCATCTGGGTAAAGACCCTGAATTGCGTTATCTGGAAGGTAATGTGAGCGTGGCCAGCTTTCCATTGGCAACATCTGAAACATTTAATAAAGACGGCAAGAAGGTAGAGCAGACTGAATGGCATAACATTGTCATGTGGCGAGGATTGGCTGACGTGGCTGCCAAATACCTTTCCAAGGGGCGTCTCGTGTATATCGAGGGTAAACTACGTACCCGATCTTATGAAGATAAAGAAGGTATACGACGGTATACCACAGAAATCGTCGCTGAAAGCTTTAATGTTTTAGGACGACGTTCGGACTTTGAAGGTCCTGCCAATGCAAACCAGACAACATCCAATACGGCATCGACAAGTACACAGGAGCAGGAAGTCGATTTTACAGAAAATGATGAAGAGAATGACGGCTTGCCGTTCTAAATTTTAATTTTTTGCTGTATCTTTGGCACTATGTTGCAAGAGAAGATTAAGCAGTATACCCAAGAGATAGCGCAATTCAAGCCTGCCTCGGCAACAGATGTCGAGAACTTTAGATTAAAATTTTTAGTTTCGAAAGGTATTGTGAAGAATTTGTTTGAAGAGTTTAAGACCGTTTCTGGTGAAGAAAAGCGTGTTTTAGGCAAGGTTTTGAATGAATTTAAGCAGCTGGCGGAGCAGACATTTCAGGAGGCTACAGCGGCTTTCGGGAAAGGAGATGCGACACCGCAACGCCGGGAGGGTGATCTTACCTTGCCGGGGGAGGGTTTTCAGTTGGGATCCAGACACCCGCTTTCTCTGGTACGCAAAGAAATCGTTGAAATATTCAAGAAATTAGGCTTTGTGGTTGCTGAAGGCCCGGAGATTGAAGACGATTGGCATAACTTCTCGGCGTTAAATTTCCCGCCGGAACACCCGGCCCGGGATATGCAGGATACTTTTTTCATCAAGAAGCAGGAAGGCAATGATATTGCACTCCGCACGCATACGTCTTCTGTACAAGTGCGCCTGATGGAAGCAGGTAAGCCTCCGTTTCGCGCAATAATGCCTGGTAGGGTATACCGTAACGAGGCTATATCGGCGAGGGCACACTGTTTCTTCCACCAGGTCGAGGGATTATATGTAGATGAGAATGTGTCTTTTGCAGATTTAAAACAGACGCTTTTTCATTTCGTGCAGGAGCTCTATGGGGAAGGTACCAAAGTACGGTTCCGTCCATCGTATTTCCCGTTCACAGAACCGTCTGCCGAGATGGACATTTCCTGTACAATATGCAAAGGAGCAGGGTGCAACTTATGTAAGGGGTCAGGTTGGGTAGAGATTCTGGGCTGCGGTATGGTTGATCCCAATGTATTGGAAAACTGTGGTATAGACAGCAAGAAGTACAGTGGTTTTGCCTTTGGTATGGGAATTGAACGTATTACCAACTTAAAATACGAAATCAAGGATTTGCGTTTGTTCTCCGAAAATGATGTTCGTTTCTTGTCCCAGTTTGAGACAGAACTTATATGATAAATTTTGTTCGATATAGCACTATACTCATCGCTGGTGTTTTCTGTAATCTAGGATGCGGCGACGGTGGGTGTAATGTCATACCGAATGTTACCTTCCGTACAAATATCAACCGCGGTAGTCATGTCAATGTATATTCGCCTCACGGTTGGAGCAATGCTTCGGGAGGAGTAAGAGGCTTGATTGTCTATAATACGGGTGATGGTTTGGTTGCTTATGATCGCTGCAGCACAGTAGATCCGGAACAACAGAACCAGGTGCAAGTGGATGGTCTGTTAATTGTCGACCCTGCCTCAGGGGCAAAATGGCTGCTGATGGACGGTTCGCCTACCCATATCGCAGAATGTTCACTTCGACGGTACTATGTGCGTAAAGATGGTGATAGTTATTATGTGTCGAACTAACTCATGGAGGATAAAATAACCATAGCAATAAAAAAGGCGGCGAGAGAACTCTTTCGTAAATATGGCTATAACAAAACCAGTGTCAATGAGCTTGCTAAACAAGCTGGTATCTCTAAGGCTACTTTCTACAAGCATTTTGATTCTAAAGAATTAATTCTACACGAAGTGCTCATGGATTATATCCGGGAGAATGTGGAGGATATCTTAAATAAAGGTGTACGCGAAAGAGATCTCCCGACTTTTTTGGCTAATACTATTTTGCGGGTTAGCCGTGTTACTTATACCGTCTGTAATGAATTTGTCGGCTGGGAGTTTATCCGCGAGTCCACCAATGCGCAGGAATACCTCAAGATTTTGTCTGATGACCTGGAGTTTTTATTGTTGAGTTCTTTCATTAAAAATGCAACCATTGGCAGTACCATCTCAGAAGAAAAACTGACCTTCCTCATCAAAACAAGTAAAAATATCGTGTTTTCATTTGCCTTTACAGCGGTCACCGATGGTGACGTGCGCAAGAATTTTATTTCCTTCCAAAAGGAAATGCTTCCCTATCTGGTGCAGGCAACGTTGGCGTAATAGTGCTTGAGCCGCAAGACTCTTACTTTTGACCGCAAAAGGTAAGCAAAACTCGCTGCTTAAACCTTTTGGCTGTAGGGATACTGCATCCCATTGCTATTGCCAAAAGCTTTGAGGCAGCATCTTATTTAATTGTACGGATATTGCTTATCGTCATACCTTATTCCTTCCGTCCTTTCTCTTTATTCCCACAGGCGACCAGGGTAATCTGGTCTCGCGTTATGCAAGTAGCACAAGCTTTCTGTTGGGCTAAAATGCCGCCTTAGCCAGATGCGGGTTGCAGGAGGAGGCACTAACATTGTAGCATCTGGGTACAGCGGCGAGTTTATGGATCAATGTTTGTTTTTAATTGTATCCATGAGTTCACTTCGTTCAGTTTTTGCCTATCTTTTTTGCGGAAAAAAAGTAGGGCCATGTCGCGGCAGCGACGGAGAGGATGAGTGGTGGCAAAAAAAATGATTAAGATCCGATTACCCTGTATGTCAGCATTATTTACATCTCGATTTCAAATAATAACCGTATTTTTGCCGACATATGGGCAGAAGAATACCACAAGAGAAAAAGTTTTTAAACGACATTCAGATTATTGATATCGCTGAAGAGGGCAAAGGTGTTGCACGATATGAGGATTTAGTGCTGTTTATCGAAAAAGCCGTTCCGGGAGATATTGTCCATGTCGAACTGCAAAGAAAAAAGAAAAACTTTGCTGAAGGAAGGGTGGTCGATATCCAACAGGCATCACCTTATCGCGTAGATGCTTTTTGTCCACATTTTGGAACTTGTGGCGGTTGTAAGTGGCAACATATGACCTATGAAGCACAACTGAAATTCAAACAACAATATGTGGACAACGTATTGACGCGTATCGGTAAGGTAGATACATCCGGTATGGAAGAAATCCTGCCCTCGGCAGAAACCAAATACTACCGCAACAAGTTGGAGTTTACCTTTTCTGATAAACGTTGGCTTACCAATAAGGATGAAGAAGTCAGCCCTGGACATATGAACGCGCTAGGCTTTCACGTTCCGGGAAGGTTTGATAAAATTTTGGATATTGACCATTGCTTTTTGCAACAAGATCCTTCGAACGATCTGAGAAACCAGGTTAGACA
This sequence comes from Sphingobacterium sp., assembly GCA_040392845.1. Classification (GTDB taxonomy): domain Bacteria; phylum Bacteroidota; class Bacteroidia; order Sphingobacteriales; family Sphingobacteriaceae; genus Sphingobacterium. Next base: position 10,951 of record JBEBVG010000014.1, read on the forward strand.
CTTTGCTATAGCACAAGGAATTTCGTTCTACGATTTAAGGGAGCATGCAGGAGCCCTGCGTAATCTTGTTATTCGTACGTCTTCCACGGGGGAGGTTATGGTAATCGTTGTATTTGCTTATCCACAAAAGGGACAGGTGGAGCTATTGATGGAGTATATTAATGTTCAGTTTCCGGAATTGACATCGCTATTGTATATCGTCAACCAAAAACGTAACGACACGATTTTCGATCAGGATATACATATATATAAAGGTCGTGATTTTATCTATGAAGAGATGGAAGGCTTGAAATTTAAAGTCGGTCCAAAGTCTTTTTATCAAACAAACTCTGCACAAGCCTACGAACTTTATAAAATCACACGGGATTTTGCCGCACTGAAAGGAGATGAATTAGTTTATGACCTCTATACAGGAGCAGGTACGATAGCCAATTTTGTGGCAAAAACTGCTCGGGAGGTAATAGGAATAGAGTATGTACCTTCCGCGATAGAAGATGCTAAGGTCAACTCGGCAATTAATGATATAACCAATACAAAATTTTATGCCGGAGATATGAAAGATGTGCTAACGGCGGAGTTTGTCGCTAAACATGGAAAGCCTGACGTCGTGATTACAGACCCGCCACGGGCTGGGATGCATGCTCAGGTAGTCACCCGGATTCTGGAAATGGAAGCACCCAAAGTTGTCTATGTGTCCTGCAACGCTGCAACACAGGCACGGGACATTGAGTTGTTGTCTGAAAAGTATGACGTTAGTCGTATTAAGCCCGTTGATATGTTTCCACATACTCAACACGTTGAAAATGTGGTGTTATTTACCCTTAGACCTTAAATCATATGGATTTTCAAGATTTGTTCAATCGGCAGCCTTTAGATGGAGATAGCGACAAGCCATCGACACCAAGTCCGCTTACAAGTTTAAAAGTAGACCTGGATTTTTATAGCGAATCGATCCGGGAGGTTGCCTCCGAGATGATTGCCGAAGGATATACCCTTTATCCGATTTTTATTGCGCATCAGCATGAGGTGAGCCTTGGCGAACCTATATTGACAAAAGAGGAGCTGGGAACAAATTGGTCTGTCAATGCAAGCTCCCTGGAAGAATTTATTCAAAGGGGAGTAATCAGTGAAGCGAAAAAAGTACATTTCGAAAAACAATATAAATCTGCTAATGAATTTATGTGTTTGTTCGTTGTCGTTCCGGAAGGTGCTAATTTTGTCTATTATCCTTATAAATAAAACTTTCCATCTTTAAAACTTTTTAACATTCGAGTAGTCCAATATTTGTTTACATTCGTGGAGAATGATTAAATTTTTAATAAAAGTAACGTTGTGTGTATGTGGTGTGGGAGTTTTGTTTTCTTCCTTACAGGCGCAACAATTACCGACCGTTTCCGGTCTCGTATTGGAAAAGGGGAGCGGTACACGCATTGCAGATGTCAATATCATCAACCTTCGGACAAGTAAGTCGACACGCACGAATGTGTATGGTGTATTTTATATCGAAGCCTCTATAGGCGACAGTTTATCAATTTCCAAAACGGGTTATGGCCCATTGAAAACCATTTTATATACTACAGAAGATGTTTTATTGGAAATGCAACCCGGCCTACAGATTGAGACGGTAGTCGTTTCGCGTCGTACAAGAGAGCAGGAAATGGAAGATATCTTAAAAGATTATGAAAAGAAAGGTATATATAATGGTGGAAAAAATAAGGTCGGTACATATTTGAATAGTCCGGCTACAGCATTATATAACTTGTTTGGCCGGGAAGCCAAAAATATGAAGCGATTTGAAAAGTTTATGGACCGTGAGGTAGAAGAAATGGCTGTTGATCGGATTTTTTCGAAAGCTGCAGTATCGCAAGCTACAGGTCTGCAAGGGGAAGATTTACAAAACTTTATGGACCTCTATCGACCTTCATTTGGCCAGGTGGAACGGTGGGGACAGTACGACTTGCTGTCGTATATTGATCGCTCGTTTAAATCATGGAATGAACAGGGGCGCCCAGCCCCTCAGAAACTACCTAAGTTAGAAATTCCTCTACAAAATAAATAAAAGGAACTGTTGCTGAATGTACAGCATATTGTTTTTGTGTAATTTTGGCATTAGCTTTGATAATCATATAATCAACAACAATTAAAGAATATAAAATTTAATGCATATGAAAATGAATAAAAGATTGGCTGTATATGGTCTCTCGTTGGCTACGTCAGCTATGTTATTGGGAAGTTGTACTGCAGTACAAAATACAAGCAGCACGACAAAAGGAGCTGTAATCGGTACAGCTGCAGGAGCTGGTCTGGGAGCATTGATTGGTAGTAAAGCCGGTAATACCGCTGTAGGTGCTATCGCCGGAGCTGTAATCGGAGGTGCTGCCGGTACATTGATCGGTAAAAAAATGGACAAGCAAGCCAAAGAAATTGAAAATACGGTAGCTGGAGCTGAAGTCGAACAAGTAGGTGAAGGTATCCTCGTGAAATTTGATTCCGGTATTTTATTCGATTTCAATAGCTCTGCTTTGAAAGCTAATGCAAAAGACAATGTCTCTAAATTGGTGGCAACGTTGAACAAAGAGCCGGATACTGAAATTTTAGTGTTGGGCCATACCGATAATATCGGGACTTTAGCTGCAAACCAGAAAGTTTCGGAAGCACGTGCAAAATCGGTAAGAGATTATGCTGTTGCTCAGGGACTGTCCGGTAGTCGCGTAAGAACAGAAGGTAAAAATTATTCAGAACCTATTGCGTCGAACGAAACCGATGCAGGCCGCGCTGAAAACCGTCGGGTAGAAATCGTTATCGTTGCGAGCAAGAAAATGCAAGAAGAAGCGAAAAGAGAAGTCGGTCAGTAGGCCGCAAAACAATAATGAGAAACCAAAGAGGCTATCCATTTTCGGGTAGCCTTTTCGTTTTTCTGTGATTTTGTGTTTCCACTTTTTTGTGCTACTGCGAAAGACCGAAAAAACAAATAGCAGAAAAGCAGTAACCCTGTAACTGTATAACCCTGTAACTGTATAACCTATCGGCCAACTGTTAAATTTGGTAACCTCTGCCAAACTGTCATCGAAAGTCACTTTTTATTTTTAACTTTGTCTTCTTTAAAATTCGCTATGTTAGAATTAACACATACTACAAAGACCCATGACGAATCTCGTCAGGGAGAAGCATTGGAGATGGTGGCTACAGGGAAATCCAATGGTAGGAAACTGTATATTGAAAGCTATGGATGCCAGATGAATTTCTCGGATAGTGAGATCGTTGCTTCCATATTGACAGACCAGGGATTTGAAACCACGAAGGATTATAAGGAAGCCGATGTGGTATTTATCAATACGTGTTCCATTCGTGAGAATGCGGAACAACGTGTCCGTAATCGACTAAAAGAATTTGAGTCGGCAAAAGCGAAAAACCCGGGTATGATTGTAGGTGTGTTGGGATGTATGGCTGAGCGTTTGAAATCAAAATTTTTAGAAGAAGAGAAGCTAGTGGATGTTGTAGTAGGCCCCGATGCCTATCGTGACCTTCCCAACTTGATCGATAAAGTCGACGATGGCAGCAAGGCTGTGAATGTGCTGTTGTCACGAGAGGAAACATATGCTGATATTAGCCCGGTTCGGCTCAACTCGAATGGTGTATCGGCATTCATCTCTATCATGAGAGGTTGTGATAATATGTGTTCTTTCTGTGTCGTTCCATTTACCAGAGGCCGTGAACGTAGTCGTGACCCACACTCTATCGTAAAAGAGGCTGCCGATCTGTACAATGCCGGCTATCGGGAAGTGACACTATTGGGACAAAATGTAGATTCGTATAAATATACACCTGCTACAGAAGAGGGACAGGAAGTGCCACAGATGGTTAATTTTGCTAATTTACTGGCATTGGTAGCCGATATAAGTCCCGAGCTAAGGGTACGTTTTTCTACATCGCATCCTAAGGATATCACAGATGAAGTGTTATATACAATGGCCAGTTATGAAAATATCTGTAAGTATATCCATCTACCTGTACAGTCTGGGAATTCCCGTATATTGGAGCTGATGAACAGAACCTACGATAGGGCATGGTACATAGACCGCGTCGATGCTATCCGCCGCATTATTCCTGATTGTGGCATCTCTACCGACGTTATTACCGGTTTTTGTACAGAGACAGAAGAGGAACATCAAGAGACACTTTCGATGATGGACTATGTAAAGTATGATTTTGCTTATATGTTTGCCTATTCTGAACGTCCCGGAACACTAGCGGCAAAGCGGTATGAAGATGATGTACCCGAAGAGGTAAAGAAAAGAAGATTGACTGAGGTGGTCAACAAGCAACAAGAGCATAGCTTGTATCGTTTGCAGAATTTTGTAGGTAAAATACATAGGGTATTAATTGAAGGATTCTCAAAGCGTTCGGATAAGGATTACTGTGGTCGGAATGATCAAAATACGATGGTAGTGTTTCCGGTAGACCCCCGCTATAAAGTAGGGCAGTATGTTGATGTGCTGGGAGAAAATTGTACTTCGGCGACATTAATTGGCAAGATCGTTAATTAGTATAGCGATACGGTAGTCGCAATGCCCAATACTCAATACGAGAATAAAGAATGGACAATCAAGATATAAAGAATAGATTCGGAATCATCGGTAATTCTCCTTTGCTCAATCGCGCTATTGACATTGCGAGGCAAGTTGCTCCTACGGATATTTCCGTGCTTATTCAAGGAGAGAGTGGGTCAGGAAAGGAAGTCTTTTCCCACATTATCCATCAGCTGAGTGTTCGTAAACATAATCCTTTCATAGCTGTCAACTGTGGCGCTATCCCTGAAGGAACGATTGATTCGGAGCTTTTTGGACATGAAAAAGGATCGTTCACCGGTGCGCATGAGGCACGTAAAGGGTATTTTGAAGTTGTCGATGGAGGAACTATATTCTTGGACGAAGTAGGCGAATTGCCGTTGAGTACACAGGCTCGGCTCCTTCGGGTTTTGGAATCAGGAGAGTATATACGTGTAGGATCTTCTAAGGTTCAAAAGACTAATGTGCGCGTGGTAGCGGCGACGAATGTCGACGTCTATGAGGCTGTGAAAAAGGGAAAGTTCCGCGAAGATTTATATTACCGTTTGAATACAGTGCCGTTGCGTATCCCTTCTTTACGTGAACGAAAGGATGATATTTATCTGCTTTTTAGAAAGTTTATTGCAGATTTTTCGGATAAATATCGCTCACCAAGTGTTCAGCTTACACCGGATGCACAACAGTTGTTATCGAGTTATAGTTGGCCGGGGAATGTCCGACAGTTAAAGAATATAGCAGAACAGATTGCTGTGCTGGAAAAAGAGCGTGTGGTAGATGCAGGAATATTAAATAAGTATCTGCCGGAAGAGCACACAATCAGTACACTGCCGGTAGCGATGAAAGATAAAGGGAAAGAAGATTTTTCGGAAAGAGACATCTTATACAAGGTTCTTTTTGATATGAAAAAGGACATGGTGGATCTGAAGAAGCTCGTCGTCGAACTTTTACAGAATGGTGCCGATAGTGACAGCTTTGATCAAAACACACCTTACATTAATCAGTTATACAGGGAAGTCCAACCAGGTACACCACAACTTTATCAGGAGGATAATAATGTAACACCTACTATTACCATACATAATCCTGCCCGCGAAGGAAATAATAACTTTATGCCTTTAGATACCCAGGATGTGGAAGAGGTGGAGGAGTCCTTATCGCTGGTGGAGAAAGAATCGGACTTAATTAAGAAAGCGCTGAAAAAACACAAGGGTAAGCGGAAAGCTGCTGCGCTTGAGCTGGGGATTTCAGAGCGGACTTTATATAGGAAAATTAAAGATTTGAATTTAGAATAGATTACTGGCTCTATGCGCAATAATGTCATGAAATTAGGTATACGTATACTGGTGATCTTTGTCCTGTCAGGGATCATACATGGATGTGGTATAAAGTATAGTTTTACCGGAGGGTCTATTCCGAAGGATATGAAGACATATACGGTATTGTTCTTTGAGAATATAGCACCGATGGTGTATACGACATTGAGCCAGGATTTTACGGAAGGGCTGAAAGAGCGTATCCGTACACAATCCAGCTTGAGTCAGGTAAATAATGATGGAGATGCTATTTTCGAAGGAACGATAACCAATTATTCGATAACACCTGCATCGGTGCAAGCAGGTGGCATAGACCGTGCTGCAAACAGCAGGTTGACAATCACAGTAAAGGTAAAATATACCAATCGGCTGGATGAAACGGGAGATAGCAATTTTGAGGAAAGTTTTACGCAATTCAAAGAGTTTCCCGGAAGTGACGTGACTTCTTATGAGGCAGCGTTGAATCAGGACATCATAAAAATGTTGACCGAAGATATTTATAACAGAGCATTTGCAAATTGGTAGAAAATCATGGATACACCATTGCAGGAATATAAGATATATTATAAAGCCATTGTCAATCCTTTGGAGGTAGAAGATACTGCCTTATTGCGATTGATCGATAAGTATCCCTACTCGCAGCCTTTACACTATGCTTTGTTGCGTAAAAAAACACTTTTAGCACAAGAATACACTAACCTGGAGCGTACTTTGCTTCACTCTCCTGACGCCAATTGGCTATGGCAGTATGTACATGCACCTATAGAACATATCGAGGAACTGGAGCCAGTCGCTGAAGACTATGTGCCGTTTGAGGAATACCAGGAAGAGGTAGATGATGGGAATGAGGAGCAGATGGGAGAAGAAATAGAAAAACTCGTTCAGGGAGGGAGCATAGCAGGTGATTACTTTATTTTTGACCAAAAGGAGAAAGAAGCTCAACAGGAAATAATTCCTGTTGAGGAAGATAGCAAAGGAGAAGACAAGTCGGTAGATGAGGAAAACATAAGCCTGTATAACGATGAGTTGATGCCTTACAGCTTCAGATGGTGGCTACATAAAACCAGACTGGAACACGCAGACACCTACCAACCTTTTGCCACACCGATATTACCGAAACCTCAAAAGGGACAATTCGACCCGCAGAAGCTGGATGAGGCTATTTTGGATCAACAGATCAAAGAGAATATCATCCGCTTTCAAGATCCGGAGATGAAGTTGAGTGATGAAGCAAAGAAAAAATCGGTAGAGGCTGCAGAACCCAAAAAGGGCAATGAAATTATTGATAAATTTATCCGCGAAGAACCGATTATTCACCCTCCTTCGCCAGAACAGCTGAACACGGAAAATATGGCTCGCCGGAGTGCGGAGGATAACTATGTGCTGGTCACGGAAACATTGGCAAACATTTACGTAGATCAGGGATTGTATTTAAAAGGTATAGAGGTCTTCAAAAAATTAATTTTGAAATATCCAGAAAAAAAATCGTATTTTGCGACCCGAATTCAAGAATTAGAAAGAAACTTATAGCATAACATTATAGAAATGATTACATTATTTATTATCCTGATTATTATAACAAGTGCGATTTTAGGATTTTTTGTATTGATCCAGAATCCTAAAGGAGGGGGATTATCGTCAGGATTTGCTGGAGGAAGCAATCTGATGGGGGTAAAACGTACAGGTGATTTCCTGGAAAAAGGAACCTGGACATTAGTTATTGCGTTGATGGTATTTAGCTTAGCCATAAATATCTTAGGCCCTTCGTCAGGTACACCAGGAGGATTGTCTGATCAGATCGAAGCTCCTGCACAGTCATCACCATTGAATTTAAATAATCTGGCTCCTTCAGAAGGACAGCAGCCGGCGACGGCGGCACCAGATTCCTCCAACTAAGGACTGGATAAGATTAGAAAAAGCCCTGCAAAAACGAAAGCTTTTTGTAGGGCTTTTTTGTTGACTGTCATCCTGACACCATGAAAGTGTGATTTTTTGGCATTGTTTCTTCATAAAAATGAAAAAATGTCAAGAAAAAGAGGAGATTGCAATTTGGCATAGTTGCTGATAAGAGTATTGCGTATTTAATTAAAACATATAAACAAGACATAATTATGGCATTAAGTATTAAACCTATCGGAGACAGAGTGGTAGTAGAAGCCGCTCCTGCAGAAGAAAAAACGGCATCAGGTATCTATATTCCAGATACTGCAAAAGAAAAACCGTCTCAAGGTGTTGTTGTAGCAGTAGGTACAGGAAAGCCTGAAGAGCCCCTGACTGTAAAAGTAGGCGATAAAGTATTGTATGGCAAATACGCTGGCACTGAGATCACCTATGAAGGTAAAGAATATTTAATTATGCGTGAGTCTGATATTTACGCTGTTCTTTAATTAGATAATAGACAATAGATATTAGACGTGAGACAGTAGATATTAATAATGTCACAAATAATGTCACATCTCAAATCTTTCGTCTCAAATCTTACATCTCAATACTAAATACTAAATAAAAATGGCAAAACAAGTAAAATATAATGTTGAAGCACGTGACGCTCTAAAAAAAGGTGTAGACACGTTGGCAAATGCGGTGAAGGTAACTTTAGGACCAAAAGGTCGTAATGTAATCATCGAGAAGAAGTTTGGATCCCCTGCAATCACTAAAGACGGTGTTACTGTAGCAAAAGAGATCGAATTAAAAGATGCATTGGAAAATATGGGTGCGCAGATGGTCAAAGAAGTAGCATCAAAAACTGCCGACCAGGCAGGCGATGGTACAACGACCGCTACTGTCCTGGCACAAGCTATCGTTGCTCCGGGTATCAAATCCGTTGCAGCTGGCGCTAACCCAATGGATCTTAAACGTGGTATCGATAAAGCTGTAGCAGCTGTTGTAGCCAATTTGAAAACACAGTCGCAAACCGTAGGACAGGATACTAAAAAGATAAAGCAAGTAGCTTCTATCTCGGCTAACAATGACGAGGTGATCGGCGCATTGATTGCTGAGGCTATGGAAAAAGTAGGTAATGACGGTGTTATTACCGTAGAAGAGGCCAAAGGTACAGAGACAGAGGTAAAGACAGTAGAAGGTATGCAATTTGACCGTGGTTATTTGTCTCCTTATTTTGTAACTAACTCTGACAAAATGGAAGCGGAGCTGGAGAGTCCTTATATCCTGATCTATGATAAGAAAATCAGCAATATGAAGGAATTGTTGCCGGTTTTGGAAAAGCAAGTTCAAACAGGAAAACCGCTTTTGATTATTGCTGAAGATTTGGACGGTGAAGCGTTGGCAACTTTGGTCGTTAACAAGATCCGTGGCTCGCTGAAAGTAGCAGCTGTGAAAGCACCTGGCTTTGGTGATCGTCGTAAGGCAATGTTAGAAGATATTGCTATCTTAACAGGCGGTACAGTGATTTCTGAGGAGAGAGGCTATAAATTGGAAAATGCAGAGCTTTCTTACTTAGGACAAGCAGAAAAAGTGATTATCGATAAAGATAATACAACAGTTATCAACGGTTCGGGTAACGCGGATGATATCAAAGGACGTGTGTCTCAGATCCGTTCCCAGATTGAAACGACTACATCAGATTACGATCGTGAGAAATTGCAAGAGCGTCTGGCTAAGTTGTCTGGTGGTGTTGCTGTACTTTATGTAGGTGCTACGACCGAAGTAGAGATGAAAGAAAAGAAAGATCGCGTAGATGATGCTTTGCATGCGACCCGTGCCGCGGTAGAAGAAGGTATCGTTGCTGGTGGTGGTGTTGCATTTATACGTGCAACAGAAGCATTGGCAGGCCTGAAAGGTGACAATGAAGATGAGCAAATCGGTATCGATATTATTAAACGTGCTATTGAAGAGCCTCTTCGTCAAATCTGTGACAACGCGGGTATCGAAGGTGCTGTGATTGTACAAAAGGTAAAAGAAGGTTCTGCTGATTATGGTTATAATGCGCGCACTGATGTTTTTGAGAACTTAATCGGAGCTGGTGTTATCGATCCTACTAAAGTATCTCGTGTAGCATTGGAAAATGCAGCTTCTATTGCGTCAATGTTATTGACAACAGAATGTGTATTGGCTGATGAGCCGGAAGAAGCAGGAGCGGGTGCCGGTGCTCCACCAATGGGTGGCGGCATGGGCGGCATGATGTAATCATCATTCGAACATTACATATACGACGAGGGCTTCATAAACTGAAGCCCTCGTTTTTTAAACTATATTCCTAAGAATAGTAAATAAAATAATAACTGCAAATAAGATTTGAATAGCACGATAGCTGTATATTATTTTTCGGAGTTTTAGTTCGCATTGTGTAGGGCGAGGTATTAGTTCCAGGTAAAAGCCGAGTAATAGATAAGGGGCAAGGAAAAATAACAGTGGATTTTGATAAAAAGATGTATGCAGTTGTCCATTTAGTAAATAATGGATGGCCCGTTGGCTACCACAACCAGGGCAGTCTAATCCTGTAAAATGTTTTATAGGGCATTGCGGAAATATGGCGTGATCTATAGGGTTGAAGTATTTATAAATTAATACTAAGCTCAACAGGCCTGTAATAATGAAAATGAGTTTAAACAAACGCCTAGAAGCCATTGATAAATGTGCCCAGGAACGTCAACCCGAAAACTCCTAAATAAACTATCCACAAAAGTAGACAGGCGGCGAGGTTAATAATCATCCATTTCTTCGCATTGGCAGAATCACGTTCTGCTCCTACGTAATCTCCCGCATAGAACTTCTTTTCAACACGTGAGGCATAAACAATTGCCGGTATTCCTAATGGCCAGCAGCAGAATATAGTGGTAAGAATGCTTTCTAACAGATAGCTTTTTGGTGGTTTCTGCAAAGGGTCATTATCAGAAGAGGTAGTAAAAGTAGAGTTTGGAGGGTTTTGATACCCCGGTAGAGGAGGTGTGCCAGTCTTTAGTAACAAGTCTCGCAGCTCAGGGATTTCTTTCGCCTTCAGCCATGTCGCCATTCCTTCTGTCCAAATTAACGTGTCTGGATTGATGTCCTTTGTTTTTAGTTCTTCAAGGCTAAAGGGACCGAAGGAGAGTGTCCCATCTGAATAATGATATTGCTTCATGTGGCGTTTTTTTATATCCTGTATTACTAAGGTATAAAAATATTATAATACGTAGAATAGCAATTTTATATCAATTTTTGTTCAAGGGCTATCTTCACGAGTACAGCTGTATTCTTGGCACCTAGTTTTAATAGTAGATTTTTGCGGTAACCTTTGATGGTTTCGGGACTCAGGAAGATTTTATCGGCAATTTCTCCATTGGTGAGGCCCTCAGAGATCAGTTTCAACAGTTCTCTTTCCCGTTCCGTCAGCCAGATATTTTTTCCCGGAGGTCTTTTCATCAACAGGTCTATTTCATGACAAAGAAACGTTTGTCCGGCAGCAACAACTTCAATACCTGCGAGTATTTCGTCAGGCAGTGCATTTTTAATCACATAGCCGGAAGCGCCGCTATCCAACATCTGCCGCACGATACTGTATTCGTCGTGTGTCGTTAGCGCAAGGATTGCGATGTCAGGAAATTCCTCCTTCAGTTCTTTGCAGAAGTCTATACCGCTGATGTCCGGGAGTCCGACATCCAACAGCAGCACATCAGGCTTCCAAAATCCGATAGATAGCCGGCACTGTTCAGCATTATGAGCTATACCGACTACGGTTGCTAATCCCGAATCGGTAATTAACCCCTGTAATCCTTCGGTCAGGATCTTATGGTCGTCAACGATAGCCACTTTAATCATTTTCTTCCTTTTTTGTAAATTCCAGCTCCACATGAATCTCGGTGCCTTGACTCGAAGAATAGATATTCATCTTGCCCTGAAAAGCCGCGACACGTTGCCGCACGTTCTTCAACCCCATACCTTCTACCACTTGCTCTTGGTCAAAGCCCATACCATCATCCTGTACGGTAAAGGATATGCGGTCTTGTTCCTGTACAAGCTGTACATTGATATGCTTGGCCTGTGCATGCTTGAGTGCATTATTGACCAGTTCGTGGATACAGCGATAGATCATGATCTCCAACTTCTCCGACAAGCGGGCTTCATCCCCGAAATAGTGAAAATCAGCTATGGGAATGGCAGAACAAAAATCGGATAAAGAAGCTTTCAGACCGTAGCGCAGCAAAGACTCCGGCATCATATGGTGTGCCACACGGCGCAGCTCCCGAATGGAATCGTCCAGCATGCCCAGGGCTTTCTGAAAACGGGAAACATCAATGGTTTCCAATACCGCTGCTTCGCCCTGCACCTGTGGTAAATTGAATTTCACTAACGACAACATACTGCCCAATCCATCGTGCAGGTCCTTAGCCAGACGTGTACGCTCCGCTGCCTCTCCGTCTAGTGTCGCCTGTACAGCCACCAATTGTTTCTCTTGTTCGAGCCGTTGTGCCTCTTCTTCTGCCAGTTTTCGTCGGCTGACAGCCAGTCTATAACGGATAATCGCAAAAGCCAAAGCAATGAGCAGGATAATGCCTCCCGCAATGCCCAGCCATATATATAACTGTCGTTGTTTTTCCAAAGCGTCTATTTTGAGCTCTTTTTTCTCGGTTTGATACATCGTTTCCAGAAAAGCGGTCTGCTGCTGATTGTTTTTATTGAAAAGCGTATCCTTAAGTAGATATGCCGAATGTAACTGCTGATAAGCAGATTCGAAATCACGCCTGTTCGCGTTGACGCGTGCCATTACAGAAAGTGCTATTTCCATCTTATCTTTCGACTCTAATTTTTTACCTATTTGAAGTGCTTTATATGCTGAGCTATACGCTTTTTCATTTTGTCTGTTCGCAAAGTATGCTTCGGACAGGGCTGAATTGTGCCTCATGATCTCCCACTCATCTCCGATCGATTCGGCAAGTTGATGCGCCTTTTCGAGTTCCTGAACCGCCAAAGGATAATCTTTTTTATGATCCATCAGATAGTTCCCGTAGTTGAGATGATATAGGAATACTTTATATGGATCATTTTTTGCTTTTCCATATTCCAAAGCCACCTCCAGCGGAGGAAGAGCTTCATCGAATCGACCTTGTTCCATCAAGGCGTCAGACAGGGCTATACTACCGGTGGCCTTCATGAACTCATCATTCGCCTGTTGTGACAGTTCGATACACTCTCGCGCATATTTTTCTGCTTTCCGATAATCTTTCGCAAGTGCATACAGCGTAGAGATATTGTTCAAGGTATAAGGACGGACTCTCATATCACCCGTTTCATCAAATAATTTCAAAGCCTGAATATAATAATCAATAGCTTCGGCATATTCACCATTAACTTGCCGGATCGTGCCGAAGTTGTGAAAAACCATAGCTTTACCTTCGGTAGCTTCTTTTGTGTCCAGTGTATTGTAAAGCTCTTCTGCCTGGTGTAGATAATAGGAAGCCGAGTCATAATCTGCCTTTACTTGGAAATAGCAGGATCCCATAAATTGATAACTCTGTGCTAGCGCCAATGGTGCCTTTTGTCGTTCTGCAATGCTGACGATATTTTTCACAACCTTAAACACTGCGGCAGGTTGATTATAAATATGTGCTTTACTGGCATCTAGTACTGATTTTATGTCAACTCTTCCTTTTTTGTCAGTGTGCTTTAGAATCAAGGAATCTAACGACTGTCCGAATAGCGTTAGCGGAAGCCCGAATGATGATAGGGCTACCAACAACAACCATAATTTCATTTTATTTATGTGTCCTTTTATCATGTTTTTCTAAAATAAGGTCCGTCAATTTAATAGTGTGCTATAACAAAGGTAAATGATTTCTTTTCAATAAAAACCCCCTTTGGGGGGTGAGCTGGATGAGGTCGCTCCGGTAACTTTGTCGTACAATCTATGAAAAGAGAAGAGGATGAGGTCGTTCTCTTCTAACATGGAAACACACTACTAAAAATATAAATCTTATGAAAACGAACACTAGTCGATCAAATGGAACATCCAACTTTACAAAACAGCGAGTTGCTAAAAGGTTACAATTTGCATTTGTCCTGCTATTATCCTGCGGGATGCTATCCTGCGAAAAGAGTGATCCTTCTCCTGATGATGAAATTCCACAGAATTGTAATGTGGTACTCGTAGAAGAAAATATCCAAGAACCGACGACATGGACGTATGGAAATGTGTACGTCATCAAAAGAAACATCTCCGTAAGAAATGTCTTGACTATCGAACCGGGTGTCGTTGTCAAACTGAAAGATGCAAGTCTCGATGTCGTTGGAGGAAAAATATTAGCCGTCGGGACAGCCCAAAGACGTATTGTGTTTACATCTATTGGTGATGATAGATATTGTGGCGATAGTAATGGAGATGGTACGGCCACGACACCGGCAAAGGGTGACTGGCAGCAGATTTATCTCAATGGTACGACAGAAACGACATTTAAATATGTAGATATATTCTATGCCGGAAAAAATCGTGGAGGATCGAGTAATGCCGTCAGAATATCTGGTCCAAATTCGGTGTCATTTACTTTTGACCACTGTAGGATTGCGCATACTCTGTATCAAGAGTCTTCTTATGACAGTTCCTGTGCGTTTTTTGGTACGAGTTATATGATGGATGCAACGGTAAGTAAATTTACCAATAATGCATTATATGATAATGGGAAGCCTTTGCTGGTCAATGTGTATTATACGTTAGACCCCAGTAATAAATTCCATAACCCCGAAAAGCCATCACAAACCAATACACACAATGGCATTTATATTCATCATTCTTCTGGCGGATTTGACGTAACCGTGAATTGGAACAATACGGAAGTGCCTTACGTCTTAGATGAATGGCATCAGGTTCACCCATCGGCTACTATAAATATCGGAGCCAATGTCGTCGTGAAATTTAAAAGGCCAACTGCGGGGCTTAACTCGCGATACGGGAACGTGCATCTTAACGCGGCAGCGTTTCTCACTTCGTATAAAGATGATGTGCATGGGGGAGATACCAACGGAGATGGGAACAATTCAGCGCCTGCCGTAGGCGACTGGGAAGGTTTTGCTAATACAGACGTATATAGCGAGTGGATAAATGGTGCAAATATTTTATATGCAGCTAATTAACAGCCTGAAACTTTTTATTTAAACAATAATTTACAATCGATGAAAAAATCAATCTTTATTTTCTTGGTGATCCTTATCGCTGCAACTGCCCATGCGCAGCCCTTTCAACAAGGTACAACAATGGCCAATCTAGGTATTGGTCTGGGTACAGCATTAGGCGGTCTCGGAAAATCCCGGCCGGCCATAAGCGCTTCGCTTGACCATGGTATGTGGGAAGTCGGCGGCCCGGGTGTCATCAGCTTGGGCGGCTATGTCGGCAATACCGGGTATAAATACACGGCACCAAGTTATACCGCGAAATGGAATTATATCGTCGTCGGTGCCCGTGGGGCATACCATTACAATGGTTTTACCGATGTACCCAACCTGGATGTTTACGGCGGCGTAATGTTGGGTTACAATATCGTCTCCTATACGGTAGACGGTAGTGATATGGGTATGGGCAATAATTACGGCAGTGGACTGGGGTTCTCCGGATTTTTAGGTGGCCGTTGGTTTTTCAGTGAGAATATAGGTGCCTATGCGGAATTGGGTTATGGTGTGTCCGTACTGAACGTCGGAGCTACTTTTAAATTCTGACGTCTTTCGGTTGGTTAGATAAGAACTGTTGTATCAGAAGGCCGTTAATGATAACGAGTAGACATCCGATGAGATTGAGCCAGAGGAAAGCGACCACGTCTAACGACCAGATGCACACGACGAGGATTTCGGAAAGAACAGCACTCCAGAATACGGCTTTTCCACCGATGCGTTTAACATAGAAGGCGACGAGAAATACGCCAAGAATAGTTCCATAAAATAAGGATCCGAGAATATTGACGGCTTCCAGCAGGTTACCCAACTTATTGGCATACAAGGCAATCAGCACGGTGAACACGCCCCATGCGAGCGTACAGAGACGGGAGGCTTTAAGATAGTTTTTCTCGGATCCATTTTTGTGAACAAATCTTTTATAGATGTCAATGACTGTGGTAGAGGCCAATGAGTTGATGGCGCTGGCTGTTGCACCCATGGAAGCCAGCATGACGATGGCTACCAGTAAGCCAATAAGACCCTTTGGAAACGTCGATGTTACAAAGGACAAGAAGATATAGTTGTTGTCATTCGTGTCTGCATCGGGATTGTTCTTTTTAATCAAGGCTATCGCGTTCTCCCTTAACGCACCTGCCTGGCTATTAAGTTCTGCGAGCGCTTCGCGATCCTGCTCTATCCGGGATTTATTCTTCGTAGCAAGACTGTTTGTCAAATCATCGATAACTACCTTCTTTTTATCACTTAACAATCGCTGTTCCTGAACAAGACGTTGATAGGATTCGTTGTGTATACTTTCTTCGAGTTTTTTTGTTTCAACAGCATTGAAAAATAAAGGAGGTGCGTGATATTGATAGTAGGCGAATACTAAAATACCTATTAATAAAATGCAGAATTGCATGGGTACTTTCAGTAAACCATTCATCAGGAGACCAATCCGGCTATCACGGATAGAAGAACCTGTTAGATATCTTCCTACCTGACTTTGATCCGTGCCGAAATAAGACAATTGTAGAAAGAAGCCGCCAATCAGCCCTGTCCATACAGTATATTGATTGCTTAGATCTAGTTTAAAATCGATAGCATTTGTTTTCCCCGATTTTCCCGCTATGTGTAAGGCTTCCCGGAAGCCGATGTTATCTGGTAACAGATGGATGACCATAAAACCTGCAGCGAGTAATCCGCCGAAGATAATGCCCATTTGCAATAGCTGTGTGTAGGAGACGGCTTTTGTTCCACCGTAGGCGGTATACAAAATGACGGAACCGCCAATAACAAGAGTGGTATATGTGACGTCAATATGCAGAATGGTAGAAAGTATGATGGAAGGCGCAAAAATCGTGATGCCCGTTGAGATGCCTCGTTGTATTAAAAATAGGAAAGCAGTAAGTGCCCGTGTTTTGACATCAAACCGTTTTTCCAGAAATTCATAAGCAGTGAATACCCGCAGCCGATGAAAGATCGGTACGAAGGTAATGCATAGTACGATCATTGCAAGGGGAAGCCCAAAATAGAACTGGACGAAACTCATTCCGGATGAATAAGCTAGACCAGGTGCAGATAAGAACGTAATCGCACTGGCCTGTGTGGCCATGACGGAAAGTCCGACAGTATACCAGGGAAGAGAACGATTACCCAACAGGTAACCGTCGATATTTTTGATATTTCTGCTCTTATATAGCCCATAAAGAACAATACTGAGCAGCGTTATAAAGAGTACTATCCAATCAACAGTACTCATGAAGAATAATAAATGGTAAATAAATACATGAAAAGAATGCACACCAATAACCAAACCACGACCACAATATAAAAGTGGCGCCAGCTACGTATAAATGGTGGCAGTCCTCTCTTATCTGTCATGCGGTCTTTGTGGTAACAAGAAGGTGTTAAAAAAAACAGCGAAAAGGAATCCACCGATAAGGCCCCCTATGACACTTAAAAAAGAGCCACAAGTAGCGAAAGCGATTAAGGCACCGAAAACTGTTCCGATTAATAAGATCAGACCTTTTACGTTTAAAGGCTTGGTTTCGTTGATTTGATTTTCCATTTTATATGATATATGTTTTATTTTTCTTTCGTTAACAAATTTACAAATAATCTATAAGCTCCCGGTACTCCTGCAGGCAATTGCCTGAAAAAAGAAAGTGATGTATAGACAAATTTTCCTTTGCCGTATTTCCCGATCAGCAGCGACCCCGTTTTTGAAGATTCATTCGTGTCATGCATCCGGATTGGGGTACGGTAGGATTTATCGATCTCGTTGGCAAAATATAGTCCTCGTTCTTGTACCCATCCATCAAAATCTGCAGACGTGATTTTGTTCGGATAATTGAATACAGGGTCATTCGGATCAAAGTCAACTTTAGCATCTTCTTCTGTTACACGGTCGCGTGAAAGACGGAAGGGATAAGGACCCAGATTTTCTGCCTGTAATCTGGAATTGACATTATATTGGACCAAGACAACACCTCCTTGTTCTACATATTTCAACAACTGTGCAAGAGAGGCTTTACTTTTTTCGTTAACATTGAAATAACGGATACCCACCACGACCGCATCAAACTGTTTGAGATAATCTGCTTCGATCTGCTTCTCATTCAACAAGCTCACTTCGATACCGACATTAGCTAATGACTGCGGAATCAAATCGCCTGCTCCATTAATATAACCTACTTTTTGCACAATATTGTTGATATCGAGCCGTTGGCATCTGATGTCTAAAGTAGGAAACCAGGTAATCGAAGGAATGTGTGTGTAGTCTATAGTTCTCCTGAAATGCAACGTATCATTTTCCCACTTCAGGAGAATAGGTGCGTTATCAGGCGCAGTTTCAAGAGGGGTTGCTTTAATAATATATTCAATTGTGTTTGTGGACGTAAAATCCAGATCGATCGTCTCAGGTAACACTTCCCAGCCTTGCGGAGCTAACGCATTTACCGTGTAGCGTTTTGTGTGAAAGTCATTGTTCTGAAAAGTAAGTTGGATTTCTTTGCTCCCTCTCTTTGCGACCAGAATGGTCTGTTGATCGGAAGAAACCGTCAATTGAGGTTGTACGACTAGAGGTTGGTAAACCTCACCACGAACCGGATCAACAAAACGGTAGGCAATATCCCGCTGCACCTCTATCTTTTCTTCTCCGATTTGGAAAGTGAAGGTAATATGAGGCTTTTGCGGGTTTAATGGGTATCCGATGTTGTGTCTGTCAATATGAAATTTTCCAAGGCTTGGAGCAGAAAGAAGCCAGTAGGGCTGGGAAGTACTATCCCATTTAACATTTTGCTGGCCTCGCCAAAGTATATTATGTTGCAACTGCTGTTGTATCGGCTTTCCGTCTATATTATTCAATATCATCGGCACATCAGGATTCCGCACGATAACTTCCAGTTGTACAGGGATATCTTGATGAGCTGTATATGCAGGAGCCGCGACCACGGCATCGACCCATATTCCTGAGCAAGCCAAAATAAGATCGTCTATTTCTTTGAGTTTTTGTTTTTTCCAATAAATGTCAGCTATTTTATGGACTTCCTTTTTTAACAATAACAAGTCAGCTAGGATTTTTTCCGGATGATTGGCATCGAAAGCTGTATTTATATTTTGCACAAGACGTTGTATATTCCTTGAATGAGGAATCCGTTCCCATGTTGTCGTCAGGCCATCCATCAGCGTAGTTTTCGCTTCTCCGCCAGCGACATGTTCGAAATATTCTATACTACGGCCACGAGTGGATGCAGCCCCAAATCCCTGTGATTTATGTTGGGATCGGCTATCGGCAGCAATCTCGCCATAGGACTGACCCAATAGCGAGTTATAAGCACCGATATCGATTTTTAACTGACTCTCTGAGGTATTGTTCATTCCTCCAAAATTAGCCGTATTCCATACAAGACGAGTAGCTTGCCAGGTTCCTACTTCATGCAGCTGTTCAGGAAATCTTGTTGAATCGGCTGCCGCGAGGAAAGCTTCATGGGCAAGAATTGCTGAAGCCTGGTGATGGCCATGTCCACCTCTTGGATCCGGGGGAAAGCGTGTGATGATGACATCGGGGCGAAACTTGCGAATAACGTATACAGCCTCAGCCAATATCGACTGTTTATCCCAAAACCGGAAAGTCTCTTCATGTGTTTTTGAGAAACCAAAATCGACAGCAGAAGAAAAGAATTGCTCACCTTTATCAATGTTACGCGCTGCCAATAGCTCGTTGGTACGAATTAATCCCAGATCGAGACCGAGATGAGTACCAATAAGATTTTGCCCACCTTCACCGCGTGTTAATGATAGATATCCCGTCCTATATTTTTTCTCTTGTGCCAGCCAGGCGATTAATCGTGTGTTCTCGTCGTCGGGATGAGCTGCAAAATATAATACTGAACCAAGTACATCTAATTTTTCAAGCTGGATCTTTATATCGCCGGAGGTCCAGGTTCGTTGTTGGCTCCATGAATATGTAACAGAAATGCAAATCGCAGATATGCTTAATAAGAGTTTATTTAACATGCCTAAAAATACATAAATATGTGATAATAGAGGAAGGGAAGACAGGGTTTATTGTAATAATATCCATACAAAAAAGAGCTGTTTGATAACAGCTCTTTTTCCAACAATTAAAAATCTTTGAGTCTTAAAACAGTGTGCGATTAATGTTATAAAAAAGGATACAAAGTATTAAACCTCACATGTGTTTAAGTTTATAACCTAACAACCCACTAGTAAAAGTATAATAAAAAGTTGGAATATTGAAAGCATTGAAAAAAAAGATTTCCACAACTATTGAGTTCCTAACAATAGTGGAAGCCCCCGTCCAACTATGTATTAGTTCTTGTCTATGGAGCCGAGGACACGTGTCATGAAATTGTTTAATGCTTCCTTCTTTGGATTACCTTCTTTGATAAGTTTGTCTACTTCAATAGCACCGTACATATTGGATATGAGTTCGCCTATGACATCGAGCTCTTCATCTTTCAAAGAAGATACTTCTGTTAACGATTCTAATGTTTCAATAGTCTCCAGGACAAAATCGACATCATTTTGTGCTATAAACTCTGTTAAGTGTTTAATTATGGGTAACTTCATTTAATAAGTCGATTAATCCTTCAATTTTATTTGTTTGAACTTGATTTACGAGTTTTCCATTTTTAAAAGCCGCGAATGTCGGCAAGTTATCTACTGTAGCTAATTTTCTAGATTCAGGAAATTTCTCTGCGTCAACGATAAGGAATTTTACACCCTCATTTTCGCTCGCTAATTTTTTGAATTTTGGCTTCATGATGCGACAGTTACCACACCACGACGCTGCATATTGAACCATGACGGTTTCATTTTCAGCTACTAATTCTTGTAGCGTATCATTTTCTAATTCTTGTAGCATTATTGGATGTTTTAAAATATTTTAAATTTAGGGATGAGACTTTCCCATCCCTATGATTGAGATATTAATTCAAAGAAAGGTAAGAAGCGACACCTTCACGTGTTGCATTCATTGCATCTTTACCTTCTTCCCAGTTTGCCGGACATACTTCGCCGTGCTTCTGTACATGTGTATAAGCATCGATGAGGCGGATGTATTCTTTTACGTTACGGCCTAATGGCATATCATTTACGGATTCATGGAATACTTTACCTGTCTCATCAATTAAATAAGTAGCACGGTACGTAACGGCAGATCCTTCTACTAAGGTGCCGTATTCAGGGTGTTCTACTTCTTTCATTTCCAAGATACCCAATACGCTGGAAAGATTACGGTTTGTATCGGCGATAATAGGATATTCTACACCTTCGATACCGCCATTATCCTTCGCTGTATTGAGCCATGCAAAATGGACTTCGTTCGAATCACACGAAGCACCGATAACGATAGTATTTCGTTTTTCAAACTCCGGAAGAGCTTCCTGGAAAGCGTGTAGCTCTGTAGGACATACAAAGGTGAAATCTTTTGGGTACCAGAATAAAAGAACTTTTTTATTCTCTTTTTGGGCTTTTTCAAAAATGTTGATAGATAGGTAGTCGCCTAAATAATCAATCGCATCAACTGTAATGTTTGGGAAATTTTTACCTGTAAAACTCATATTCTTCTTTTTTTTATTTTCTGATACAAAGATAGCGCTTTTTAAGGCAGAACAATATCGAATTTAATGATGTATTATTGATGAAATCTATAAATATTTAAGAATGATATTGTTTTAAACTATTGGGATTTGGCTTTTTGTAATTCAGATTTGTTTGGAAGCAAACAGAATAATACATTTGCTTTCTAAATTGTAAAGGCCTCGTAGTTCAACGGATAGAATAGATGTTTCCTAAACATTTGATACAGGTTCGATTCCTGTCGAGGCTACT
>JBEBVG010000015.1:0-31266 GCA_040392845.1 Sphingobacterium sp.
TATTCAAACTCCCGCTTTCCTTTGGGCAGATAGTCGAAGAAATAGTTTGTTGATGCATCTTTCATCGTGAAATAATACCCCTGCCACCAGTTGTATCCCGACGGTTGATAGATCGGTTCGACACCCGATGGACGGGCGTCTTTAAGATGTACATACTCCAAGGGACTGTCATTGATGACAGTCAGCCGTACCTTTATCCGTTCGCCTAATCGGATTTCATGACTTTCGACCCACTTGCCTTCGCGCTCGACAAAATACTGCTTCTGGACAGCAATGCCGTTTGCTGCTGCCGATACGTCTTCAACAGGAGCAAAGTACTGGTGTAGAATTGAACCATAGACTGTGCGGTTATTATTGTTTTGTAATGTGATGTCAATGTTGGCCTGCAGATCGTCTGTATTGAGATCTTTACTCGCTTGTCCTAACACCACCTGGTCGGTAGATGTTTCCTTTCGGTCTACCCATAGCTTGATCGTGTTTTCTAGGGTAAAGTCAGCCGGGTTGTTCGCGAGGAGCAAAGCGTAGATGGCATCTACGGTCATCCATGTGGTACGCCAATGGTTTGCTTGTTTATTGTAGTAGAGCCATTGTGTCAGCGCGTGGAGCTTACTCGGGTCGTGAAGTTTATAAGCTTCAACCATGTAGCTGTGCAGACTTATTGCATTATAGCCGCGCCGGTTACTTTCCCAATACATTCCTTTGTCCACGTCATTGATCACCTCTTGTGTAATCCGGTTTTTGAGTTCGATGGCTGGAGTTACCGTTCCATAAAGTTGCTGTACAACCCAAGCTTTCGCGGCAATGCCGGCTGAGCGCTGAGCTGTTGCCTGGGACAAATTAAGCAAATGAGACTTTAGTTTCCGACCAAGTGTATCATCGGGTTCGTAAATACCGTTCCAATATTGTCTGGCATACAGGTAATCCAACACTTGCAGAGAGCTTGTTTTGATATCGAACAGACTGCTGTCTGTATCCAGGAAATGGACAAGCTTTTCGGCAGTTTGTCGCATTCCACTACTGACTAAGGTATGGTCCAGATGGAGAACCTTCCCCATGATTTCCAGTATACGAGTGGAAATATACGTATTGGCTTTGCCGCCTTCAAACCAAGGGAATGCACCATTGGTATTTTGGCTTTTTGTCAATTTTTTCTCCAGTTCGGTAATCTCTTGCCGGATATTACTACCAAAAAGAGCAGCGATAGCTTTCCTCCGTTCTGCATCCCCCTTGATGTCGCGTAACCAGGGCATTTCTTCTTGCTTGAGTTCGCTCAATGTACTGTTTTCTTCCAGTTTACCTTTAAAGTCTTCATTATCCAGTGTACTGAAATAATTGGCTATCGCCGGGTAGTGCTTCCGGATATATTGGGCCATGTTGTAGGCAAACCATTTGCTGGCCGTCTGCTCGCTACAGGCATAGGGATAATTTTTCAGATAATCTAAAGCTGAAAGTATTTCGAGTATAGGATTACTTTGTACCTGCACTTTCGCATGTAAATTGTCTTTTCCCAAGCTGTGGATAGGATAATCTTTAGTTTGATTGGCTTTTAAAATGATCCTTTCTGTATCCGAAACTAAGATTTTATTGGGGAGAATAGGCAACTCGTGTTGTTCGCCATCGGAAAATTCGTCCGATGCAGCTACGATCTTCACTTGTACTATCGGGAAGCCAGCGGGTATGTGAAGTGACCATTGGACGGTACTATTATTGCTGGCATCTACCTGGAATGCTTGTGTATTATTTTCACGAAGGAAAAGACTCGTAAGTGTTTGGTTGTTTTCCGGGTTGATAATTTCGATACGGGCATTTCCGGCAAGTTTGTTTTTGCTGAGATTTTGTAACTGTGCTTTTAGTACGACCTGATCGCCTGCTCTAAAGTAACGGGGCAGATTGGGACGTACCATGAGCTGTTTCTGCGTTTGTGTAAATAAGGTGGCCGAACCTGCTTCCAGGCTCTTATCGTGGGCAAAAAGCAGTAATTTCCAGCGGGTCAAAGCCTCCGGACTGTCGAATTCAAAGGAAATATGACCGTCCTTATCGGTATATAATGTTGGATAAAAGAAAGCGGTTTCCTGGAGATTAGCCCTTGCCTGTACGGCATTAAGCTGGTTCTGCTGTGCCAGCCCTTCTTTTGTGGTAACAACGATGACCCCATTAGCTCCCTGTGAACCGTAGACCGCAGTTGCAGCAGCATCTTTGAGTACCTCAATGCGGGCGATAAGATCGGTACTCATACTTTTCAGATAGGCAACATCCCTAATCTCACCGTCTATTATATAGAGCGAAGTAGCAGTTTCGGTGTCAGCCGGGCCTGCACCACGGATAGTAACATCCGCCACTGCACCTGTCAACGTTCGCTTGGCCTGCTGTCCATATCCTACAACGACTACCTCATTCAACATACTGGTATTATCGAATATTCCTTCACCATATTGCAATAATCCGTATGAACGTATCGTGGAAATAGCATTTCCTTTTGGCGTATACCATGAATTTTTATGAAATATATCCTGTGCATTGCTGGTCTGCAGAAATTCCTGCATAAGATAATAGAAGTTCAGGCTCCGATAATAGGGGTATCGCAGACCAAGTGATTGTGGGAAGGTATTGCTGGCAAACGCATCGAAGGCTGCATCATACATCGTTGCCAATACTTCTGCTTGCCTGGCTTCATCATTTTGAAGAATGGTAAACCGCCATTTTTCTTTTTGCCCTGGCGTGATTTTATCTCGGAAAGTAGCAGTTTTGATAGAAAGTGTTTTGTCGGAACGCTGGATAGGAACAATCGTGGAGACGACAGCGGCTTTATTGTCTACGACCAGAAGAGCAGTGAAAAGTATATTGGGAGAGATATGTTCCTTTTGTAAGACGAAATCAATAGTCGCTTCTCCATTTTTCCAATCCAATAACCGGGTTTCTTCCCTTTTGGATCCCTGTGACCGGAACAAAAACAATTGCTGTGCATGAGACACATCGGTCTGGAAGGTGAGCGCCGCCTTGTCACCGATGGCATATTGTTGTTGATCCATACGGTAACTCAGAAACTCGTTCTCCCTTACTTTTCTTGTCTCCGCCTTGTAGAGGTTAATCTCTGCAGATGTCCTGATCGTATCTGGTCCTTGTATGCTGATAGCTTCGATCCAGTAACGTCCGTGGTCAAAAAGATTGGAGTCGAGCTGTACCAGGCTGGTATCCCTCGTATCAAAAGAATATGAGCGAATGAAGGTCTTTTGGTCTTCGGGCTGCAATAAAGTTTTATCAAAATGCGCCGGAAAATATTTCTCGTAGTTTTCTGCGGACAGTAAATGGTAGTCGACGTCTTGGAAATAGTGTATATTCTCAGGAGTAAGGACCTTTTGCGGCTCGACATATTTATAAATGTTGACTATTCCGGCAAACTTCAACGGCTGGCCGTTGGGATTTTGCGTCAGGATATGAAGTTGACTCCATCTTTTTTCTTCGAGGAGATAATCGGTTTGTATCTGGATGTTCCAGGGTTTGTCGGAAAAATAATAATATCCCGAGGCGGCTTGCATCTCACCTGTTTGATTAACAACTTCTGCGGTATATTGCAATGAAAATTGGGATAGTTTCGCAAAAATCGTGTCCCTTAGGGGAACACGTATGTAAAATTTGCCTTTATCGTCTGCCGTGATGGATGTATCTGCAAATACAATTTGCTTGTGTTGGGCTGTATGATAAAAGCTGACTTTGTAGTTGATCGAAGCATTCGCTAACGGGGCGCCGGACAAACTTTCGGCGATGCCGGTAAATATGGCGGTGTCTTTTAGGGTATAGGTCTCTTTGTTGGTTTCAAAAGTTACCTTAAATGTCGGTCTTTTATATTCCTCCACCCGGAAACGGTATATGTTGATTTGACGTTTCTGATGAAAAGCCAGTATGCGATAATTACCCGTCAAGGTATTGTTTGGGATTTGAAAAGAGCCATTGACCGAGCCGAAGCTGTTGGTATGTAACGTAAGCGAATCAATCTTTTGGTTGTTGGCGTCCTGTAGAACAAGCATGACTTCCTCTTTTTCGAGGGTTTTTCCCAGTAAGGCATGACTATTATATAGAATACTTTTAAAGTGCACTTGCTGTCCCGGACGATAAATCGCCCGGTCAGTCATAGTCTGCAAGGTGATGTTGGTATCCATATTGTCTTGAGGAATCTCGACATGCCGTTCCACCCGATTGAGGCCCTCCAGATCGATAAATTGATTTTCATCCGGCACAAATAATACATAATCAATAAGTTCATACCGGTCTTTTTGAGCATCGCTTTGATAGGTAAATTCACCTTTATTATTTGTGGTGAACGATTGGACAAATCGTGGGGAAGTCGAGGCGTTTGTCTCGTACAATTGTACCATTTTATGGGCAAAAGGAGCTCCTGTTTTTCGGTTGATCAACAGGACCGTATATTGCTCCTGCGGCCCGGTATCCTTATTCATCGTTGCTGATATGAACAAATCGGTGATCGTTATCTTGCTTTCGACGACATCTTTATAAAGTCCGTCATCCTGAAAGGCGTCATTATTGGCGACTAAAATTGTATAATTGCCGTAAGGTAAGGGATTGATCTTGTAAATAGTTTTATGTAGCTGGTAATCATCAAAAGACCTTAACGGCGATTGTTCTTGATAGACCAGCACTGCATCCAGACGGATTTGAAAGCTGGTAGAGTCGTAGCTAACATCTCCGCTTGTAAAAGCTTTTGGATTATTTGGCGTACGATACACACGGATGTATAGGCTGTCGACATTTTTCGTGTTTATTTTCAACGGTATATACGTTGAAGACGGTGCAAATCGGGAATGATCAAACGCTATTTCAGCCTTTCGGATGGAGTTGGATAGATTTTTGACATCATTTATCCAGGGAGAGTTCGGATAGCTGTCCAGGGCAATATCTATATACTTGTTGGCCTTTTTCGGATCATTCTTACCAACATATGCCGTAGCAATCTGGTAATAAAGAAAAGCGTTATATTCACTTTTTTGTTGTTCGATCACTTCCAGAAGCCTGGGAAGTATTGTCTCGATGTTCCAGCTGTGGATTTGGAGCTTATAGCTTTTTAGAAAAGAAGAAGCATTGTGATATTGATGAGCCTTGTTGAGTTGTGCCAGTTCTTTGGTGAGCTGTGCCGTCTTTGGGCCATCGTCAGCCTCATAACCGCTTAGGAAGCTGAGGTAGTGATGGGCAAGGAAATGAAATAACGTAGGTGTGAGCGAAATATTTTTTTGCTCCTCAAACATATCTGCCCATTTTTGAATAGGTTCGTGAATTAAGCGGTCTTTCTGTGTCAGCGATAAGGCGAACAACGAGTCTATCATCCGCTGTTTTCCTATAGTATTTTGTGCAATAAAGGAGTCGGAACTTTCGGACAGGTAACGATGTTGATTAGTCAGGAGAAAACGAGCATAAAAATTTTGTAATATACTTTTTTCCGGAGCTTTTGCTTTCCTTATATGTTGCTCAAAATGGTTTTTAATCTTCAAAAAGGTGCTATCAGCCGTTGAGTTAATTTTCAGTGTCTGGCTTTCTGCAAGGAAAGCACGAATCCATTCTGCACTATCGTTGTTCTTTTTTGCTGCAGCTTTAATATCGGCCAGCAAGTGCAAGGTCTGTGCGTAGTTTTTGATAGCAATCAACCGCTCGACCTCTTTCCATTTATCGGCATTAGGCGAGTTTTCTATGGATTCCTGCGCGATCAATAGCGTAGGGATTATATAAAGGATTAGCAAAAAGTGTTTTTTCATAACTCGAACGATATGTCTAAAGGTAAGATTTTTCTACTTATCTTTTTTTCTTATACCGTTTGATCTTACCCTCTTTCACGTATTCCAGTTCTCCTTCTTTACAATATCCCGTAAGGTAAACCGAAAACTTATTGCTGTCACGTTTATCAGAGTCTAACTGCTCCAATACGTCGGAAACACGTTTAGCCGTATCGAAGAAATCGGAGTTCCGAACGAGATTATCCAGTTTTCGGGTTGTTTCTATTCGCTTTTTTGCATCGGGAGGAAGATTGTATAGCGGTGTTAGGTCGATATGTTCTTTAAAAACCAGCTTCGGTTGGATCTGAAGTGCACGGCATATCAACAAAAAATTACTTAATGAAGTACCTTTTCCCTTTTCAAAAGTAGAAATACTATTGACTGTAAGTCCCGTCATACTGGCAACATCCCGCTGGGAGTAGGATAGTTCCTCCCTTCGGTTACGTAATAATCCTCCTATGTTATGGAGTATTTGTTTGTTGATATCCCGCACATAACAAATAGAGATATTATTTGCGCAAATATATTACAAATATAATTGCATGTAATTTGTGTATTCGTATTTCTTTCTTATATTTGATTTAGGAAGCGAAGCATGATAATGCCCGCGTCTGAATAAAAAAGTATAGAGGCTTCTTGTGGCGCCGCAGGGTGAGGGCTATGCACCACTCGCTAAATACTTTTGCAGTATGCCTTAATGAGGAAATATCAGTATATGGTTCCGGGTATACTTCGAATGTATACACAACGAAGGTCGTTTTTTAATTTGGAAGAAGCTCTGCGTTATTTTTGCAGAGCAAGTGACTAGTTATGACCATGGATTGGCATATTCTGTTTATATATCAATATCGGTAGGCTCTATATAATAGACCGGCCGCTTACTACAACCCCGTCTTTCGAAATCCCGCTGAAAGCTCGGGGTTGTTTTAGGTTTTTCTATCTGCTATCCGAGACGATGATGTCGCCGCTTCCACCTAAAAAGAGATAATATGGCTAAAGATACCCTTATTCTGACACGAAAAGTACAGGTGTTCATTGATTGTGAGGACAATGAAATGCGGTCTTCCTACTATGCGAAATTGTTCGAATGGCAGGATATTGTATTCCGGGCGTCTAATATGGTCGTGACACATCAGTATGTACAGGAAAATATGAAAGATTTTATTTACCTGGATGACCGTATTAAAGCGAAGTTGACCGACTATGCAAAGGACGGAGAAGGAATTTTTAATACTTCCCGTCTGAATACAACGTACCAGTTACTTTCCCATTATTTTAAGGGACGACTGCCATCCAATATATTGTCCAATGTCAATACGATGTTGAACAAGAGTTTTAATGCGGACAGGATGGCGTATTGGAAAGGCGAGAAATCTCTGCGTAATTATCGAAAAGATATGCCAATACCGTTCTCCGGCAGCCAGCTGAAATTAAGTGCCGGTGGAAAAGCAGGAGATTTCAAGATAGACCTGTTTAACATTCCTTTTCGCACTTACCTGGGGAAAGATAGGACAGACAAAAAAGTACTGCTGCGCCGCATCTTAGGCGAAGAGATCAAAATATGTGGCAGTTCTCTCCAGATTGTGAAAGGCAAATTATTTCTCCTCCTTGCTTTGGAAATGCCAAAGAAGGATACCTGCCTGGAGGAAAATATTATTGCGAAAGCTTCCTTATCTGCGGAATATCCAATTCAGGTAAATATTGGTAAGGCAGGTTTTCAAATTGGAAGCAAGGAGGGTTTTTTACACCGGAGATTGGCCATTCAAGCTGCGTACGAACGTCATGAAAAAGCTGTAGTGTTTAATAAAGGAGGAAAAGGACGAAAACGAAAGTTTAAAAAGCTGGATTATTATGACCAAAAAGAGAAAAGCTATATCGATGGTCGTCTACACTTATATAGCCGGAGGCTGATCGACATTTGTGTGGCATCACGGGCGGGGACCTTAATACTCATCAATCCTTCCGATAGTCAGGAAATAGATCAGAAGGGGGAATTTATATTATACAACTGGGGCTATTATGGTTTGCTCGACAAGATTAAATATAAAGCGCAGTTGGTTGGGATCAACGTCGTTGCTTAAGATAACCCGTTTCGGACTTTAACTCGTATATCAGTGGTAGAGAGGTTGGCGATGTCGAGAATATGTTGTGCGTAAGGCAATGTTTCCAGGGTTTTCACATTATTCATAAAGTACTGAATGAAATATTCGCCCCGATAATCATGTTGTTCAAGGTAGGCTATCATAGCACTTATATCACCTTTGGTAAGTAGGACACTATGCCAGGTCGTTCGGACTTCGAAAGGTATATCTGCCGATTGTAGTAAAGCGAGGCTCGTTGCAAAGGTAGAGAAAGTACGTGACTGGGTGATGTTTTGATGTTTTTTTCCGATACCTTTGAAGTCTAATGCAACATAATCTATAAGCTGCTCGTTTAGCAATTTTTTCAAAACATTAGGTTTTGTACCATTGGTGTCCACTTTGACCAGGTAGCCCATATCCTTTGCCGCCTTTGCTAGAGAAAATATTGCAGGATGCAAGGTGCATTCGCCGCCACTGAAGACAACTGCTTGCAGTAAGGCCTGACGGGATTCGAGGAAACGGGTGACTTCCTGAAGAGAAAGCTTTCCCTTCCCTAAGACTATATCCGGATTGTAGCAATATACACAACGCATATTACAGCCTGCAAACCAAAGTATGCAGGCTGGGTGATTTGGGTAGTCCAATAATGTGAAAGGTGTAATGCTGTAAATCGGATTATGCATGCCGTTCTCTGAAATGTGTACGTTGGCGGTGCTCTCCTTTCTTTCCGATGTTGAAACTCTCAACGGGTCTATGGTATCCCATCACCCGGGTGTAAACGAGACATTTGCTGCGGCTCTGCTGATTTTGCTGCAAGATCAGGGCGCGTTCTGCTGTGTTTGTTGTCATAGTGTATGTACTTGTGAATGGTTAGCAACGATGATATCATCACATTGCGGACAATATTCATGTTCGCCTGTGAGATAGCCATGAACCGGACATATACTGAATACCGGTGTCACAGTGATGTAAGGAAGCTTGAAGTTCGATAAGACAGTGCGTACAAATTCACGACAAGCATCAGGAGAGCTTATTCGTTCGCTCATATAGAGATGTAATACTGTCCCGCCGGTATACTTGCATTGCAACTGGTCCTGGAGTAGTAGTGCTTCGAAAGGATCGTCCGTATGGTCGACAGGTATTTGAGAACTATTGGTGTAATAAATATTCTCGTCCTGACCTGCCTGCAGGATGTCGGGAAATCTTTTCTTATCTTCTTTTGCAAAGCGGTAAGTTGTTCCTTCGGCGGGTGTTGCTTCCAGGTTATAGAGATTACCTGTTTCCTCCTGAAACTCCCGAAGACGTGTGCGGATATGTTCCAACATTTCGGTGGCGAAAGCCATGCCCCAGTCGCTGATTATATTTTCCCGGTCGGCCGTGTAGTTGCGGATCATCTCATTCATGCCGTTGACACCAATGGTAGAAAAATGGTTTCGGAAATGAGAAAGATAACGCTTTGTATAGGGGAAGAGGCCATTATCATACATCTGCTGTATGAAGTGACGTTTTTTTTCTAAGGTAGATTTTGCTTGTAACAGTAAATGATCTAATCGTTTATAGAGTTGTTCTTTATCGCCGGCGAAGATATACCCTAGCCGGGCCATATTGATCGTCACCACACCAATACTGCCGGTCATCTCGGCACTTCCAAACAATCCATTCCCCCGCTTGAGAAGTTCACGTAGGTCAAGTTGCAGACGGCAACACATGCTGCGTACAGCATTGGGTTTATAGGCTTCCGGATTTTCCACCTTTTGCCCATTCTCATCAATGATATATTGGCTGCCGATAAAATTCTGGAAATAAGAAGACCCTATCTTTGCCGTATTTTCAAATAGGAGACGAGCATTATCGCTGTACCAGTCAAAGTCTTCCGTGATGTTGACCGTAGGGATGGGGAAAGTGAATGGCTGGCCATTGGCATCCCCTTCTGTCATGACCGTATAGTAAGCTTTATTAATGAGGTCTATCTCCGGCTGGAAGTGTCGGTAACAGAGATCTTCAAGGTGTTGTACACCTCTTGTGCTGGCGGCTTGTAAAAGACGTATGTCCTGTATGTTCTCGAAAAGATGTCTACCTCCCCGTGTGGGAATTTGATCTTGTAAATCTTCCGGGACGTTCCAATCCAATGTAATGTTGGTAAATGGAGATTGTCCCCAACGTGCCGGCACATTGAGGTTGTAAACAAAGCTGCGCACAGCTTTCAGTACAGCTGTATAGTCCAGCTGGTCCTTAAAGATATAAGGGGCAAGATAGGTATCAAAAGAACTGAAAGCCTGGGCTCCGGCCCATTCGCTTTGCAGAATGCCCAGGAAGTTGGCCATTTGTCCCAATGCTTCTCTAAAATGAGATGGAGGGCGACTCTCTACACGTCCTCGCACACCATTAAAACCTTCATCCAACAGTACCCGTAAGCTCCATCCCGCACAATATCCGGTGAGGCAGTCCAAGTCGTGGATATGCATGTCGCCGTTGCGGTGCGCATAGCCTTCTTCCTTGTTGTAGATTTTGTCCAGCCAGTAATTGGCGATGATTTTTCCTGCCGTATTGTTGATCAGTCCTGCATTGGAATAGGAAGTGTTGGCATTGGCATTGATGCGCCAATCGGTTTGGAAGATATATTCTTCGACGGCCTGGCTACTGTCAACATAAGTCGTGTCGTCATTAAGTCCTTCAATATGCTCACGTTGGAGCTTGCGTGTATGTCGATACAGCATAAAGGATTTCATCACTTCGAAGTATCCCATTTCATAGAGACGCCTTTCAATGTTATTTTGAATTTCTTCGACACTCCAGGTCTCTTTTTCGTATAGCTCGTTGACTACGGCTTCAAATACACGTTCGTCGATCGGGTGAGCAACACTTTGAAAGCCTTTATGGATGGCATCCTGAATTTTGTAGGTTTGTAGAGGCTCGTAGCTTCCGTTTCTTTTGATCACATACTTTTCCATGTTTTATCGTTTTTTCGGAGTGATAAGCTGTCAGTCTGACGCGCTCTAACAAAAATAGGGACGAAGCTTTTCTGATTTTATGATTACGGACATAAATGATAAAAAAGATGAAATGAAATAGTAGTATAATATTCTCAAAAAAAGTGACAGCTGTTATTTTTAGGATAGATTATTTCTGTACCTTTGGGCTAGGTTTGCAGGAAAAACAACAGTTTTGAGAATTTTTTGTACATATATTCTATTAATCGCTTTGACACTACAGTCATTTTATCGTAGTATCATGACCATGGAATATCAGATCCATCTACCTGAGTATCTGGCAAAATGTATAAATAAAGATCGTTCCGAGCTCCACTGTAATGGTCAGTGTGTGCTCATGAAGAAAATAAAAGAAAAAGAGAAAGAAGAAACAAAAAGGAATCTGGTAGTATATGAATACAACGCTCTTTATGTGCATAAAGAACATGTTATCTTTACGCTATGCCAACCGTATGAAGAAGCCCATGAAAGGCCTTATTCACCTTATCTGATCGATTACAGATTTACCTACAATTCTCCCGTATTCCGTCCGCCGATTGGTTAATTACCAGTAACAATAGCTCAAACTTCACTTGACATGCTTTCAATAGGCATGCCTCTATTGTTAATAGTAGCAATATTTTCATAAACATTCATTAATGATGAAGAAAACAATATTTTTTCTCACCGTGTTGTGCTTTGCAATGTTGTCCTGTACAAAGGAAAAAACAGATTACGAAGCGGAAATCGATACGGTAGTTACAGAATACCAGGAGTTTAAAGAGGCTTACGCGATCCATAGCGACGGTTATAAAATCAGTGTCGAAGCCTTGAATGGTACTTTCTATAAAGGTTATAATGAAGTCCGTATAAAGGTTATGAAGGACCAGACTAACCAGTCAGTAGATGCTTCTGCTCTGACATTTCTACCTATCCGTACCGATGCGGATGAGAGCAGGGTTTCCTGTCCTCACCGTTACGATTTAGTCTATAGAAAGGATGGTGACTATTTCTCAGGATACTCGGTATTTACGAGTGAAAGCAGTACGAATGAGAACTGGGAGCTTTACATCAGCTTTACAGTCGCGGAACAAACCCATACCGTGAAACAAAATGTCGCTGTGCAACCGCAGGCTAATAAAAATTTGGGTATGGCAACATTCATAGGGAAAGACGACGAACAGTATGTCATTGCGCTGGTGTCGCCACAGCGGCCTAAGGTGGGCGAGCATGAACTGGTCGCAGGTCTCTACCGGTACATAAAACCAGCATCTCCGCCCACAGGAAATTTTCCGGATCCTTCGCAGTTTTCATACAGCGAGGTGAGCGGCTATACCTTGTTGTTGGACCCGCGAATGCCAGAGCCGTCTATGGGAAATCATTCGTCACGGAATAATGTGGATCTGACCCAGCGAAGTGACGGTCTGTATCAAGGGATTGTCAATTACACCATGACGGGAAATTGGACATTGAATTTCATCTTGTTGGACGAAAATGGGCAGACGGTAAAAGGAACTGAAGTACCGAAGGATTTTACGCCGGGGGTAGAAGGGGTGAAAAGCGAATTACATATTGATGTTTTATTCTAATATTATGCAGAAGCTGAGTCTTGTTTTTTTGGTTCTTTTCCTTGGAATGCACGTCAATGCTCAACATATGCCCATGCAAAGCGACAGTACAAAACGCATCGATGAGGTAACCGTAACAGCCAATGCTAAACGCAAAATTGAAACTGAAATGAAAATGGCAGTTTCTGTGGATGAATTTTTAGCATCGTCGGACAATATCAGTTTCATAAAACGGGGGGCCTATGCCTGGGAGCCCTTGCTCAATAACATGAGTTCGGAGCGCGCTATCCTTACTATCGACGGTATGCATGTCTTTGGTGCATGTACGGATAAAATGGATCCGATCACTTCGTATGTGGAAAGTAACAACCTTTCTACCATCGATGTAGCATCCGGCCAGGCGGGGAGCTTGCATGGTGCCACGGTAGCGGGAAGTATTGACCTGAAACGAAAAAGTACGCCATTTGGTATGGAAAGGCAATGGATGGGCGCTTATCAGACTGGTTTTGAGTTTAATAACAAACAGTTTTTTAACCTCGGTAACTTATCTTATTCCAGCGATAAATTTGTCGCTGATGGAAGTATATCCTTGCGAAAGGCGGGTAATTATTACAATGGGAATAATGATGAAGTAAATCATTCTCAATATAATAAATTCAATACCTCCCTCGGTCTGGCCTATAAAACAAGTCCGCTTTCTGCTGTGCGGGTGGATGCTATCTACGATCAGGCAAAGGATGTCGGTTTCCCGGCACTTCCGATGGATCTGTGGTTATCCAGGGCTATCATTACATCCGCCGCCTACAAACAATTGTTTGAGGAGGGTCTAATAAGGGCCTGGGATAGTAAATTCTATTTCAATGCAGTAGAACATTATATGGATGATACGACACGACCTGAAAATTTGGTTCATATGGATATGCCGGGTTGGAGCACCACTTATGGATTGGTCTCGCGAGCCAATTTAAAGCGTGGTGATTATTCTTCTGAGGTCCAATTAAATGTGTACGATAATTTATCCATCGCGGAGATGACAATGTACCCGCAAGATCGGAGTAAGAAAACCATGTTTGCCTATAGCTGGCCTTGGGTTACTACACGCTTTGCCGGACTTTCGACGAACAATTCCTGGGATGTTTCTGAAAGGAGCCGGGTGAACTTCGGGGGCTCTCTGGGGCTGAATTATAATTATTCCAAATATGTCGAGTTTAACTGGATTTTCCATCCGGGGACGCCACAGGAAAAAAGCCGCATATTGCCGGGCTTGCATGCCAGTTACCAGCTTCATGTCAATCAGTTTGATTTTTCTGTCGGGACAGGGTATGGACATCGGGCGCCGTCTGTTTCGGAAGCATATGGATATTACATGTACAACAGCTTTGACCGCTATGATTACATTGGAAACCCTGATCTGGATAATGAGATTTCTTATGAAGCCAATGCGAGTGCAGGTTTTAAAAACGAGAAGATGGGTATAGAAGCCAAAGTAAACTATTTCCATATCCAAAATTATATCGTCGGAAGAATTTTGAGCCTGGGAAGTCCGATGAACTATCAGTCGGTCGGAGTAAAGGGATATACTTCCTTGGATTATGCAAAGATTTTCAACATAGCCTTAAATGCTAATTACGATATCTTGCAACATCTACATTGGAAGGGAACGCTGACGTATGCACGGGCAACGGACGATAAAGAGGGGAATTTGCCATTTATACGTCCGCTGAGTTATCAAACATCTCTTCATTTTATGCACAAAAAAATCGGCTTTCGGACTTCGGCGAATGGTGATTTTACACAGAGGAATTACAGTCCTGAATATGGGGAAGATCAGACACCAGCCTATATGATATGGAATGTTTCAGCAGACTATAACTTCAACTTCATCAAGTTTAAAACTGTACTGCAGGTGGGAGCAGAAAACTTATTAAACGAATATTACAGCACCTATGCAGACTGGGGTAATATTCCGAGGATGGGGCGCAATATTTTCACCTCGTTAAAAATCAATTTTTAGAAAACAACAGAAATTAAAATTAAAACGAATAATATCATGAAAACATTAACACAATATTTTGCTTTTTTTATCGGGTTGGCCTTATTTGTATCTTGTAACGACAAGGAAGATCCTGTTGCCAATAATATTACCTTACATTTCAACAACACGTTTGAAAACAAGACTATTGTTCTGGGAGATGCAACTTCAGCTACGGCTACGGAAAACACTTCGGAAGCCGGACAAGTTCATCACTTTTCAGAACTGAAATACGTCATCAGCAATATCCGTCTTATAAAAGCAGATGGTAGCGAATTTCCTTACTACATCAATGATCTGGACAAAGGAGCAACAGTGATTAATCACGCGAAACCTCAGACATTAGACTATGTGCTGAGTAATATACCGTCAGGTGAATACAAGCAGATTAAATTTGGGTTGGGTGTTAAGCAGAGCCTTAACACGCTGGATCAGATAAAATTTCCAAAATTCTATGCTGAAGCAGGCGCCAACGATACCGAAATGCACTGGCAATGGGCAACAGGATATCGCTTCACAAAAATTGAAGGATTCTATGGGGATGACAACAAAGAAATATCCATCCATACCGGAAGTACTTTAAACGGAGATAAAGATGATCCTTCCAGTTGGGAGCAAGGTGTGGACGCATACCGGGATGTTACATTGGATCTTACGACGAATCTCATGGTGGGTAGTAATGTTCCACGGATCAGTATCAAAGCAGATTTTGACAAACTGTTGAGCGGCAAAACGAATACGGTTACTTTAGATGCAGGGAACGCTATTACGCCGAGTCTTCATAGTACTATGGAAAATATGATCAAATTTGTCGATAATATCGGGGGAAATGGCTCAAGTGACAAAGCTGGTATGTTTTCTATCCAAAGTGTAGAAAATTAGATAGGTATCTCCGTGAAAAAGACAATAGGAATCCTTACTTTCTTTATTCTGCTACTTTCTTGTAGCGGAGAGGATCCTATTGTCCCTATAGTTTACGACAATCCCGAAATTCCACTGAATGTTCCCGTCGGCTTCCCCCCGTTGAATCCTTCAGTCGAGAAAAACAGACCCACCCGGTATGGCGTAGAGTTAGGCGAAAAACTTTTCCATGAGAAAAAGTTCAGTGCCAATAACACGATTTCCTGTGCCAGTTGCCACAACCGATCCCATGCTTTTGCCGATAACAATGTTCAGGCTGTAGGAATTTATGGCAGGGTAGGACTTCGGAATACGCCGTCTGTTCAAAATATGGCGTTTATGAAGTTCTATAATTGGGATGGTAGTAAGCTTCGGTTGGAGAGCCAGCCATTAGTACCGATCATCACACATGAAGAAATGAATTCTTCCATTGTCGAAGTCATCAATAAACTCGCCGTTGATCAGGAATATAGACTTTTGTTCAGGAAGGCATATGGAGACGATGATATTACCCCTGACCGGATTTACAGGAGTATTGCACAATATGAATATACATTAATCTCCGCCAACAGCAAATACGATAAAGTCAAACGAAACGAAGGGGAAACATTTACGGAAAGTGAAACACGGGGCTATCAGACGTTCCGGGCAAAATGTGAAAGCTGTCATAGCACGGAATTATTTACCGACCAAAGTTTCAGAAATGTGGGGTTTCCGTTGAATCCCAATATTGAAGAAGCGGGACGGGCCAGGGTAACGGGGACTCCGACAGATGTGATGAGCTTTCGGGTCCCGTCTCTAAGAAATGCCGAATACACGGCACCATATGGTAGTTTCGGGCAGTTTCCGACTTTGAAGGCAGTTTTAGATTATTTTGATAACGGTGTATTGGAGGCTGATAATCTGGATCCCATTTTGAAAGAGGAGGGTAATAGAATTCCGTTGACCGAACAGGAAAAACAGGATATAATTACTTTTATCAAAACATTAAGTGATGCCTCTTTTATCGGAAAGTAATATATTCCATTGACAGCTCTTAAAGCAGATTTAACTGTTCTTTTCCAGCTTCTGAAATCATATTAAAATTCCATTCAGGCTCCCATACCAATTGGATCGAAGGTGTTCTGTCGGGGAAGGTGTCGCGGAGCACATTCAGCACACCTTGCTCGATCGCATCGCCCATAGGGCAGTGTGGCGTGGAGAGGGTCATCCGCACGATGATCTCCTGGGGTGTAGAAAAGTTTACTTCATAGACGAGCCCCAAATCTATAATATTAACATTGAGTTCGGGGTCTATAACTTGCATCAAGGCTACCTGAGCCTTTAATTGTTCCTGTGCATAGGGGTTATTCAGTTGTATTTCCATCGTCTAAAGTCGTTTTGTGAAAAATTATACGGAATACATTATAACCATAGAGCAGTGCTATGACTATCCATAATAGCGACGCGGCCTGAATAATGAGGTGATGATCCAATAGGATACCGGTGCACATAAGAACGATCGTCACGATATAGATATAATACTGATACGTGACGAGACTTTCGCTGTACAGATGTTTAGGCATAGGAATTTTTGCTTTTCCGTTGAGGTTTTTATACCGTTTATTCCAGACAATGAAAGGCAGCGTCTTGAATGTTTTTCCTAAAATAATACCTGTAATCCACCCAAAAAATATCAGGAAGCCGTATAGTGCTGTCCATTTCGTGTCGTTGCTGAAAAATAACCAGGGTATCAAGCCGAAAGCCAGAAACTGTGCCACAAGAGACCATACGGTATGCCGCATTAGGATATCCGTCTTTTTGCGGGCGCGCTGACGAAAAGCATCGATGATATAGATTAGCCAGCAGAGTGTTCCCAAGGCTACTAAACCACCATATAGGATGGCGGATGTGCTGACGGCATTGAAATAACCATCAACCAGAAAGAGTATAAGTCCGACGTTTTGTAAAATCAAGGCGCTATGTAATAACCAGGTTCTTTTGGATTTGCCCAATAAAAACATAGGAATAAGCTTGGCACCTACACCACAGACCAACTGTAAGAACCAGCCGGCGATACCTGCATGGGCATGTAGCTTCAATACGTCTAAATGATTTCTGGGAATAAAATTGTAGCTTAAGTTTATAGCCAGAAGTAATCCGACAGTGGTGGTAAAGCAAAGCCAAAAAGCGGAAAGTAATAGAAAGTTTTGATGTACCTGAGACCGGTTAGCGTCGTTCGCAGTTTTGTAGATATTGAAAGCATATAGGTAGCTGGCGAGAACAATACATGCGCCCGACATAATCATTAGCTCTCCTGTATGAAATATCCAGAAGCATCCGATAAGAACAGATGTGCCTATAGTCAGCAGGAGATAAGACAGGAAAGCCAGACGGGTGCTGAACAGCTCTTGCTCGCAGATAACAGGCAGGAGCTGGTACGCCGCTCCCATAATAATCATTGTACTCCAACCAAGTGCAGCTGTATGCACAATAGCGAGGATATGCGGGTTAAAATAATGTCCGGTGATCTCCGGAGCGGAGAAATAGAGTAATAAGCTTAATAAGAGGAAAAAAAAAGCAGCTGTTCCATAGAATGGAATGACGGCTAATTCTTTCGGGGCCTTATTTACAAAAATATCTGCCATTTTTTACTATGAATTCAAGCTATTTGCGGTAGATCAATAGCCTCACGTCACCTTCGGATACTTCACACAATTGTACAATATAATCATATTCTTCCAATTCTTCCAAAAGATGTAACGGAACACGCTTATGGTTCACGTGTAGTATGTTTCCCTCTTGAAGAGAAGGGATTGTATTTAAGATCATTTCCATCGGTTGTGGCATGGGCAAATCGCGTACATCGAGCCGGATGATATCTTTGTCATCGTACGTGTTCAGTAAAGCCTGGAATTCGGCGAAACCCAAGGTTGATATATTGGCAGAGGACGTTGGTGTTGTCCCTTGTCCGCCTTTGAGAAAAAACGTATGATGCTCCTGATCGCTTATCGTATCGACGAAGGTCTGCGCCCCTTTATTTTCCAATAATTTGATAAGCGGATAGGGGATAAAGCTGTTGACAATACATAAGATATGACCGGAAGGCAGTTGATGGTAGGCCTGGTTGATTTCCTTCAGGGGGTCATTACCTTCTTCGATAGCTTGTCGTACGTCAAGCCTGGTGCAAGGTGTAGCATCAGATAGCCAGGCAGGTTTCTTAGCTATTGCTGCCTGACTACCGTCTGCTCCTGTATTGAACACAAAACCTAAAGGCTCCAGCACACGTTCAAAATCAGCTACAGAACACCCACCAATCGAAGCTGCTTCAGCAATCGTGACACGCGAAGCCATGATACGCCGCAAAAGTGGATTTTTCAGCTTTTGCAAGGGTTTTGCCAGCGAAGCTATGGCGTCAATACTGTCTGCATTAGCACGGATCAGTGTCGATATTTTAGTGTGGGAGTCTATAGAAATCATGATATCTGACTTTTAATTTTGGTATAAAGCTATTGCTTTAGGAAAAAGCACATTGTTTTCTAAATGAATGTGCTGAAACAAATCGTTTTCAAACTCTTTGATTTTTTCAAACAGGTAGGTGTAAGAATTGCAGGCATTTGCCGGAAGCTTATAGTCCTGGGTCAATGTTCTGAACTGACGCAATTCTTCCCCTGCATTTTCATGTTCCTCCTCCATAGAAGAAATGGTGTCTTTGACATTCGATGTTTGGATCTGTTCCCCCGATGCAAGTTGTTTGATTACGGGAAAGAGCTTTTCCTCTTCCGTTTTCAAGTGATTATATAGATCAGCCATGAAGATGTGCATACCTTCTGCCAATGCCAGCAGCTCACTATGTTCGGAGCCATGGCGTGAAGCCACTTTGTCTGCTAACTGTTCGATCAGAGGCCCTTGTTCGCGTACATATTTATGGTGTACATTATGAATATAGTCGGAAAGGAAAGCGAGATCCCAGCTGTCAAAATCGTGTGCTGCGGAGCCTTGCGCCTGCTGTTCAGCACGTGAGAGCTGGTCTTTTAACTCTTGTTCGCTTATTCCCACGGTTTCAGCAGCTTGTTTGAGTGATTTTTTTCCACCACAACAAAAGTCTATGCCCAGCTTTTTAAATACATCGGCTTTCCGTATATCTTTTGCCGCTATGGACCCTACAGTATCTTCGCTAACGGCTGCCGGTTTAGCAATGCGCACACGCCACCATTCAGGACCGGACTCCAGGTATTCCCAGGTAAAAATGTTGCCCCGTTCGCCCAGAAGCTGATAGTAAAGAGGTTTGGGATCGTGATCATTCAGTATTTCGAAGGCCTCGCCTTGTACCAATGCATCGAAGTGTTCAAAAATAGTTGGATGTTTTAGTCGAGGTTCGATTAGTGTTACATTTAACTGAGCTGTTTTTATCATGACTTGCTATTTTATATAAATAAATTATACAAATTTATGAGGTATATAAAGTTCGTTTTATGCGTCCGCGCATAATGCGGACTAAAACCTGTCAAAATGATGTCAGTTTACTACAGATCTTTATGCTTAAAATACCGAAGGGATAATCCTACAGGAATGAAGATCCAAAGTAACATAACGGTCAGTGTCAGAAGCATACCACCACTGGTGCCAAAGAACTCCCGAAAAACGGCTCCTGTATACCCCATCATGGCGGATAGGTCTATTTCCAACAGGATTAATATTCGTGTAATATCGATAGGATTAAGCATAGAGATACCGATCATGATATTCTCTATCGGGTAGTCGGCAAATTGAAAAAGCAGAAATAATAATAAGGCGTCAAAGATTAATGCGAAATATAGCCATAAAATAATAGCTAAACCAATACCTTTGGATTTATCCCGTATGCGTACGGCGGTCCACATGGCTATGGAGACAAAAATAAGGGATAGGAGCAAACCGCCTGCTATCAAAGTCATTCCAGAAGGATTGCCGGCGTATAACAAAGTCGGGATGCCGACACCAACGAAGAAGGAGAGCAGCATAACGGTGCCCAGCCCCAGGAATATACTTAGCCAGATGCTTTGTCTTTTTAACGGTTGGCTGACGAGCAGTGCTATGAATTCTGAGCTGTTGTAAAGATATATGGTAGAAAAGACGATACTGACCAGGGGAACGACAAAGAGGACGACATGAAGTAAACTAGCTATACTTTTGTCGGCGTTATCCTCCATCATGAATATACCCAAAGATAGGGCAAGCAATAGCAAAGTATAGCCTAATATAGTACGGTTTCGAAGTAAATCAGTGACGACGTATTTGACAATTTTATTATTCATGAGCGATTTCTGTTGGAACGGCTTGTTTGTTGGACATGATATATGCAATAGCTTTAGATAACTTATCTGTAGCCGTATCTGTTTTTAATTCGACCAGTGACTTGTGAAACATGACCTTGCCATCTTGCATGTAAATAATCTGAGAGACTAAATCATCCAGGTCACTTAATATATGAGAAGTGATGATAATAAGTTTATTCTTTTGTTTTTCGTGCAGTATTTTCTCTTTCAGTATTTCGGTAGACAATGGGTCGAGTCCCGCCGTTGGCTCGTCCAGTATCAGAACCGCGGGATCGAACATAAAAGCGAGACAGGCACTTACTTTTTGACGGGTACCGCCGGAAAGTGTACGCATACGTTTATCCAGCATCTGACCGAGATTAAATTTTTCGTAAAGATCTATGTCCAGTTGGTTTTCGGGTATACGCCGGATATCTTTCATCATATCCAGTACCTGGCCGATAGTCATATTCTCTGGATATTCCCCTATCTGGGGCATATACCCGATATCGTTGCGGTATGCCCACTCACGACCGATATCTTTACCCTGAAAATATATATTTCCCCTACTGGGTATGACCATACCGAGGATGGATTTAATTAAAGTGGTTTTGCCGCTACCATTAGGGCCTATCAGCGATATACATTGCCCGCCTTCCAGTAAAAGATTAATATCCTGAAGCACCTGTAGTTTGCCAAAATGCTTAAAAAGCTGTTCTATTTTAATCATCGTATAACAGATTTCATGAGTGGCTTATCGTCTTTGAGATTTTCCGGTGTAAGGCTGGGAAACATTTTTTCACTACGATCGAATAAAGTAACCATAAAGCTTCGGAAAAGTAACATGGCAGTAGGATACCGCTCGACGAGCATGGAGAAGAGGCTAACCGGATGATGTGGAATATCGCCTACGCCATTCTTGTCGAGGTCATACCCTTCATATTTATCCCAATAGTTACCGTCAAACGTATTGGCCATGCGACCACCATTTGTAGCAATATCAAAGGTATTTTGAATAAAATTATTTTTTGTCAGCGTGTTATCTATACAGCTGGTCATGATTTTGATCGCCCAACCGTTGTTTTCAAAACGGTTT
The DNA here is from genome assembly GCA_040392845.1 of Sphingobacterium sp. Lineage (GTDB taxonomy): Bacteria > Bacteroidota > Bacteroidia > Sphingobacteriales > Sphingobacteriaceae > Sphingobacterium. Next base: position 21,703 of record JBEBVG010000015.1, read on the forward strand.
TCAAGAATCTGTACTCTATTGCTACCTTCCATAAATATCGCTGTCGTATTTTTAACGAAGGTGTTATGTTGGATATGGCTATCTGTAATATCTTTTAATAACAAACCATAGGCGGCATCACCCCAGTTTTCTTCGAAGATGTTATGCTCCATACGTACATGTTTCGTGTACATCACAGCAACGCCGGCGCCATTGGCCCTGAAAGTATTGTAATGGTATGCATTGTTATGAGAAAACATAAAGTGCAGACCATATCGCAGATTATTACTGGATAGATTACGTTCTACCTGGGTATGTGTAACAAATTCCAGATAGATACCATCGCGATGCCCGACGATTTCGTTGTCTACAATAGTGAGACTGTCACTCTTCCATGCATGGATACCATTTCCAATATACTGTTCGGCTTTCCCATAGGCTTTAAGGCGGTTGTTTTTTATCAGGCAGTTTTTGGAACCCTGGGAATAAATACCAAAGAAATTGTCGTCCAGGATATTGTCCTGAATAGTCACATGGCTGGTGTTGTATATCTTAATACCTGCTACATCGACCATGGAAGATTGTCCCGAGTTTTTAATCGTAAAACCCTTGATGGTGACACCTGATGTGCGGATGGACACAGGTTCGTATTTTTTTTGTCCGTCGATAATGGGATTATCAATCCCGATCAAAACGATACTTTTTGTGATATTGATGTTTCCTTCCTGATAAAGACCGCTTTCCACGATAATGGTATCGCCGGGATTTACCTGAGCGATAGCTTCATTGATGGATTTACTTGCTTGTTGCTTACCGACTCTGATCGTCTTTGCATGAGCCATGCCGACGATCACGAATAATCCAATGGATATACGTACTATAAACGACAGCCTATTTCTCATGCCAGCGCTTTTTATTTCCAAAGGTCATCCCACGTCATGACCGTTCCACCGATTTCGTTTAAGGTTTGTTGCAAAGCATCTTTTGTAGAAAAAGCCGCTATATCGCCACGCATCGGACTTTTTAAAGCTTCACTTTTTAAGTAAAATAAGTCTTTTGCCGGTAAAAGCTTTTTAGTTTTAAAATCCGGAACATAGAACGCTGCAATGTCTTCTGGAGTTACTTGTTTTTCTTTGGCAAACGCAATCATACATTGTATGTCATCAAAATTATACGCACGGCCCTTTTTGGTCAGTATTTGTGTTCCAAATCGTGCGTCACTAACCGTCATTTTGCAATAAGCACATTGGTCTTTACCATAACGGATTGGTTTAGGACCTGCAGTGCTGGTACAGGCTTGTAAGCCGACAATAAGGAATAAGACAATTGTGGTCAAGATTAGTATGTTCGTTTTCATGTTGTGCGGATTTTGGTTTTTTTTCCAAGCTGTATCTCTCTACCTGTACAATAGGCTAAGAGGATGCCGACGGCGATAAAGATCCAGCCGCCGATAGCGGGAATAGAGAAAGCGCCAAAGTTTAACAATTGTTTATAGCCGATGAGTGGAGGTTGGTAAGCCATGCCGGGCACCTTAATCGGGGCTGAAGGGTCAAGATTGTGCCCATAATTGTATTCCCATATGTAAAAATCGACCATGGCCACAATTCCAAATAACACAAACGCGATAAATAATAAATATACGTGTTTTCGTCTGCCGGAAATGCCAACGGCTAGAAATGCTAAGGCAAATATGCCAATAATATAAGGCAATACTGTGAATTCAATGAAATCATCGGCATGAAGGGTCTTCATGCCGATGTAATGATTCAAACCGTTAATGATGTCTACTTGTCCGTCGAGCTTATTGCTATAAATCAATAATTCCAATCCCTCGGGGTACTGTGCTGCATCCAGCTCGATACGCCAGATAGGGAGGAAGATAACAGCGAATAAAGCTATACTACATAAAATGAGTATAATGCGGTTGATAGATGTTATGCGATTTGAATTTTTCACTTTTTTATTCTTTTAGATGCATATTCGATTGAGCTTATCCACCTGTATAGCTTGTGAGCGGTACGTTACTTCCTTTCGGTGATACCCGCACATAGCCTGACATTTCCTGATGTAATGCCGAACAGAAGTCTGTACAATAGAATGGGAAGATACCGATACGATCAGGAACCCATTTCAGTGTCGTGGTTTCTCCCGGCATGACGAGCAATTCAGCATTTCTTGCACCTTTGATAGCAAATCCGTGCGGCATGTCCCAATCCTGTTCGATGTTGGTCACATGGAAATATACTTCGTCACCGAGTTGTATACCTTCAATGACATCAGGTGTAAGGTGAGAGCGGATGGCTGTCATATATACCCGTACAATATTTCCTTCACGTACGACTTTGGTGTCACCTTCGCCATTGGATTTGTAGGGGTGGTTGTTGGCATTGATGTCATATATTTTCACGGATTTTTCCATGAGCATGTCGGCCGGCAGTGCTTGTGCATAATGCGGCTCTCCGATAGTCGGGAAATCTAGCAGCAGCTCCATTTTGTCGCCACTGATATCAAACAGTTGTGCACTGTGACAAAGTTCGGGACCTGTAGGCAGGAAACGATCCTTAGTAATCTTATTGAAGGCTACTAAATATTTGCCGTAAGGATTTTTGGAATTTCCTCCGGCTACCATTAAGTGTCCAACAGAATAATAGGTAGGTTGTCTGTCTATGATTTCCAAAGTTTTGACATTCCATTTTACCACTTCCGAAGATACAAAGAAAGACGTATATGCATTTCCCTTTTCATCAAATTCGGTATGTAAAGGACCCAATCCTGGTTTCTGTACCTCGCCGTGCAAAGCTGACTCGTACTTTATTACAGGGATACCGCCGTAACGTTCGCCTTCGAAATCTTTGTCAGCAATAGCTTTTTGAAGCTTCTCGAAGCTGAATACCGGAATTAGGGCAGCTAATTTTCCGCTACCTACGATATATTCTCCTGTTGGGTTGACATCTGTTCCATGAGGTGATTTAGGACAAGGAATCAGGTATACCAAATCCTCAAATTCTGTAACATCCAGCACGGTAACTTCAGTTTTTATTTCGGAAGTAGCCGTATGCGTATGTTCGTCCCATTTATTGTGCGCATAACGAACAGCTTGTTTTTTACCTTTGCCAGCCTTGAAATATTCCTCTGCTTTTTTCCAGTTGATGGCCATGATGAAGTCCTTATCGTTTTTAGAGGCATTGACTTCCAATAGCGTGTGTTCCTGTTCCGAATTGTAACAGCTCATAAATAACCAACCATTAGAGACACCCTTTCCGGCACTGGACAAGTCGAAGTTTACACCAGGAGTCTTCAACTGGAAAGCAATGTTAAACTCGCCGGTTTCTTTGTCGACACTGACGAAGCTGACGTGTCCTTTAAAATTCTCTTTGTACGAGCTGATCGGCACGTCACCTCCGGGGCCATCCGGCGGCACACTGAAACGTGTAGCTGCGATGACGTATTCCGAGTTTTCAGTTGTAAATGGAGAACAGTGGTTACCACCTGTATTCGGGATCTCAATAATTTCATCAGTACGGAATGTCTGCAGGTTGATCCGTGCAAGACGTGGCGTATTGTTAGAATTAGCAAACATCCATTTGCCATCAGGCATACCATCTGTAAACGATGACTCGATGTGGTGTAGATCGTCCCAAGGCACAAATCCATGGGAGGTTTCCAACATAGGTTTTGTTTCTTCACTAAATCCCCATCCTTTTTCAGGATCTACCGAGAATACAGGAATGACACGGAACAAACGTCCACTCGGAAGGCCATATACACTCATCTGACCGCTGAAGCCTCCGGAAACAAAATTGTAAAATTCGTCGTACTGCCCCGGAGGGATATACGTCCTTTGTGCTGCATCGCCTGTCACGGTGCTACCCGCTCCTTTAGGTTTGCATGCATGAAATGATGTGGATACCACTGCCAGGGCCGTAATCCACATAAGGTTTAGTTTTAAATTCATGGAATAAATCGTTTTAAAGGGGTTTTTATTACGTTGATATTATTTTACACCATCATTCTGACGCATGAATTCCAGGATGCTGCGCGCATCATCATCTGATAGATTTTGATTGGGCATACGAACTAAACATAACTCTAACTGAGCTTGTAATTCCGGGTCTTTGTCAATCATCGGATCAGGATTGGTGATGAAATTCATAATCCATTCAGGTTTATGTTTTGTAGAGACACCAGCCCATCCTGGTCCTACTAATTTTTCGTCGGTATATTTATGGCAGCTTGCACACTTTAAATCTGCTATCTTTTTTCCTTCTGTCGCCAAAGCAACATCGAGCTGATCGCCGATATCGACATGGTCGAATTTTCCTTCTCCGCGGTTAGGGTCATAACTGTCGACAGACTTGGTTTCTTTTTCTGTCGTAGTGGAATTATTCCCGTTTTGTTGATTGTTGTTGGACGAGCAGGCATAAACGACGGTGCCTATAGCAAAAAAAACGATTAACTTTTTCATAATGGTTTTGTTTATTAACATTCTCTCTTCTGTTTTAAATTCTCTCTTCTATATAACCTATACAAAGGTATTTTTAAGTCACGCTGTTATTTTATGCGTTGAATCATAAACAAATGTGCTATACTTTTGTTTTTTATATAATTTGTTGTTTTCTAGTTAGTTATGTTTTAATGATACTTGTCATGCTGAATTGTGATAAAGGTCAGCTTCATTTTCTAATAAATGGGTAACTTTATGTGATAATTAATAAACAGTCTTAAGTATGAAAATTCCAACAGACTTACTTTTAGAAAGAGGAGCTACCTATCGTAAGGTGGAGACAGGGGATTTTATTTTTAATGAGGGTTCTCCTGCTTCGTTTTATTATCAACTGACTTCGGGACGTGTGCGGTGGTGTAATATTATGGACGACGGTAGAGAAGTCTTACACAAGGTGGTATATCCGGGCGAAAGTTTTGGTGATTTTCCACTTTTTGATGGAGGTGTGTATGCGGCAAGTGCCATCGCTGATTCACCTTGCGTGATGTTACGTTTATCGGCTCCGACATTCCGGGAATTGTTGCGTCAATATCCGGAAATACATTTTAAATTTACAGAATCGTTAGTGGCCGACCTTCGTTTCAAATTTATGTTGACCAACTTGCTCCCCACGCATAGTCCTGAAGAAGTTATCGGCCATCTTATTCAATATTTTAATCAGCAGGGCAAGTTGATCTGTCAAGACTGTAACCGGCTGATGATGACCAGACAACAATTAGCAAATATGACCGGTATGCGTGTGGAGACGATTATCCGGACGATCAAACAAATGGAAAAAGAGGAGAAGTTAAGCATTATAAAAGGAAAAGTATTTATTCCCTCTGATGGGATACAGGTAGATTAGTGTATATGGGACGATTTTTAGATAGTCTTACCATAAGACGTTGGATGATCATCGGTATTGTTAACCTTGTGTTGGTTGCAGGATTCGGGTTGATGATGCGGTTTAAGGTGCTGATGCCGTTACCTTTTATCGATCAAAAGCAGATTATGCATGCGCATTCCCATTTTGCCTTTTCAGGGTGGGTGTCGCATGTGTTGATGTTATTATTTGCTATGGTCACCTTGCATAAAAAAGGACTGGATATATTGCCAGGAAAGCATCAGCTCATACTATTGGGTAACCTTATTGCATCTTATGGTATGTTGATTACTTTTACCTACCAGGGATACGGTACATATTCTATCTCTTTTTCGACTTTGTCTATTCTGCTGTCTTATGCTTTTGCGTACACAGCGTGGCGGGATTTACGTATTTCCGATCTTGGAAATACCGTGCGTAGCTGGTTTAGAGCAGCACTTTTTTTCTTGGTTATATCGTCTTTAGGCACCTTCTATCTGGCGTATTTGGTGAAGACCGGAAATGTCGATTCCAGGCTTCAGCTTGCAGCTGTATATTTTTTCTTGCATTTTCAATACAACGGATGGTTTTTCTTTACATGTATGGGATTGGCTAACCATTGGTTGATACAAGAGGATGTACAGTTGCGGTATAAGAGGCGGGTATTCCAGATATTTGCATGGGCCTGTATCCCGGGATATCTGTTGTCTGTCTTATGGTATAATTTGCCAATGTGGCTGTATGTATTGTTGGTGATCGTGGTCATCTTTCAACTATCGGCCTGGACATTGTGGCTAAGGGCGATACGAAAACAGTTAGCGCAGATAAAACAACGTATAGGTATGCCTATTGTGGCTTGGCTGTTTTGTGCGGTATTAATTGCTGCCAGCATTAAATTTCTATTACAAACGTTGTCCGTAATACCATCACTCAGTAGTTTGGCTTATAGCTTTCGTCCTATCGTGGTAGGGTATCTCCATTTGGTGTTACTCGGGATTATTACATTTTTCATCCTGGGATTTATGCTTCAGACACGCGTTGTTGCTGTTACACGGATGACAAACATGGCTATGATGGGTTTTATCCTGGGTGTTGTACTTAATGAGGTCTTGTTGCTATTACAAGGTGCAGGTGGAATTATAGGTGTTTTCATCCCCCATATTCCTATTGGATTGGGTATAGTAGCTGTTATTCTTTTTCTCTCGCTCATCGGACTGTTAAGGTCAGTGGCGTACGAATCAAAAAAGGATTTGCGGTGATGCAAATCCTTTTTTGATTATCTCTTTGTTTGAACGAAAAACTTATCTTGCCTCAGTAGCAAGTTTGTTTAATATTTCGTTGTTTTTTACGATTTGACTGTCTTTTGGCATTTTCGAACGTGAACCTAGTTCCACATTGCGTCCTGCTTTTAAAAACTGAACTTCAAGACGAGCTGTAGTCTTGTTCCTTCTATCTTTTCTTTTTAAACGTGTAACTCCCATTTTATTTCTAATATTTTATTTTACAACTTTTTAATAAACGAGGTCGGAAGCGGATTCGAACCGCTGTAGGAGGTTTTGCAGACCTCTGCCTAGCCACTCGGCCATCCGACCATTCTCCATTGAGAGATTGCAAAAGTAATGGTTATTTTTAATAATTGCAATTCTTTTTTCTTCTTCATTTTTGTTTTTTTGTCCTCTGCCGGACGGGGGATGTCCTCTTGCCGGACAGGCAGGCACTTGGTATCTGCCAAGTGCCCAAGCCTTGTCACTGCACCGGCTCACTACATTGTCTCTTCCTTCCTGCCAGCCGCGACCCGCTATAGGCGACATTTTAAGTTTTTGTGCGGTTTCTGCTTCTTTTTTTCAAATCCCACAACCTCCATAACCTCATAACCCTGTAACTTCGTAACCCCATAACCTAAACAAAAAGTCACTGTTTATTAACGTCTTATGTTTCGTTTAACAATTTTTGATATTTTTTGGTCTAAAACTTGCAAGTCTTGTGGTGAATAATTTATTTAAACAGATCGAAATGAAAAAGATTCTATTTACATTAAGCGCAGCCATCTTACTGGCGGTAGGAGCGCAGGCGCAGGTAGGCTTTGGCTTGAAAGCCGGTGTTAACTTTCCATCATACAGTTATGGTGATTCGGATGAACTATCGGATACAAAATCTACTGTGAATTTCCATGTGACGGGTTATCTGGATGCACCGATTGCTCCGGGGTTTTATATACAACCAGGATTATCCTTACAGGGAAAAGGTGCTAAACTTGTCGAGTCAAGTGTATTAGGTGGTTCTGAAATTACACAAAATACGATGTGGCTGGACGTACCCGTAAATTTTGTTGGTAAATTCGGTGGTTTGTTTGTAGGAGCAGGTCCTTATGTTGGGTTCGGCCTGAGTGGTAAAAATAAATATTCGGTAGACGAAGGATCGACAACTGCTGAATCTGAGTTTGAATTTGGTAAAGACAATACATTAAAAAGTACAGATTTTGGGATCAACTTTTTAGCCGGTTTCAAATTGGGTAACGGCCTTCTTTTAAATGCAAACTATGGCCTTGGTTTGACCAATATTGCGGGAAGTAATAACATCTGGTCGGACGATATTAAAAATAGAGGATTCTCCGTTGGTATCGGTGTAGAGTTTTAATTTTTTATTAATTTTCATAAAACTCCTTGTATATCTCAAAAATAATATGGAGTTTTATTAAATTTTAATAAAAAATAGATGTTATGAAAAAAATTTTACTATCATTAGGAGCAGCCTGTCTTTTGGCTGTCGGTGCTCAGGCACAAGTTAGTTACGGTATCAAAGCTGGCGTGAATTTAGGTAAAATCAGCAATTCTGGTTTAGAGGGGGGCTTTGAAGCACCAGGTGTTGAAATTAAGGAAACATATAATCCTTCATTCTATGTAACTGGATTTGCGGATATATCCGTAGCTCCCAATTTCTCTGTACAACCTGGAGTATCTTTGCAAGGCAAGGGAACAAAAGTCAAAATGGAAGCAGGTGATGTGTCAGGTAATGTTTCTTTAAATTTAATGTCCATTGAAATTCCTGTGAATGCAGTTTATTATATCCCTACAGGAGACGCTGGATCGGTATTCTTAGGTGCAGGTCCTTATGTCGGATATAACGTAAGTGGAAAAATAAAGGGAAAAGTAGATGGTGAAAAAATAGAATTCGAAGATGGAAGCGACAAAATTGATTTTTCTGGTGATGATAAGGATATGAATGCATTTGAAGCTGGTGTTAATTTCTTAGGGGGGTATAAGCTTTCAAATGGCTTAATTATCAACGCTGGATATGGTTTGGGTTTAACTAATTTAAGTCCAGATGAAGGGTCTAAAACTTCTTCTAACCGTGTGTTGTCATTTGGTGTTGGTTTCCAATTCTAAGTAAACACATCGTTGTAAAAAAAGAAAGGAGCTGTCCCGAAATACATCGGGACGGCTTTTTTTTATGTCACTGAGAAAAGCAACCGTTTGTCCAAGGTGAAGAGCACGATTATGCAGACATTAGAGAGATATTACATGCATTTTGAGCCAAACTACAATACTCCTCACCTAAATCATCATAGAGATAAGCCATTCTGCATTACTCTTGTGCTATCCGTATGTACGGATGAGTCATCTTGCTACAAGGATAGGTCAGCGTGCATCACTCCTGATACATCTGTATGTCACTTTGCTTCAACCGTGATCACCGATGCTACATCCTGCTATACAGATGAGTCAAGATGCATGAACTTTGGTTTATCCGTACACACTGGTGTCTCATCCTACATCACTGATGGCCCAACTGTATAGCATTCTGCTCCAAAACGTATGCAGGATGACTCAAAATGCATTACTTGTGACACATCTATATATACTTTTGGCTCATCAGTGATGTACGATGACTCATCGTTGATGCACAACCGTGAGCGTTTACTTACTAAAAAAAGTGCATTCAATAGGTTTTAAATCCCGTTTTTTTCTTAAAAATCGGGGTAGGGGGGCTATTTGCGACACAGATATCCAGAGTTGGACGTTAAATTGACCCAAATAGCCCCCCTCTTTTAAAATATTTTTTGTATGGAACGTTTTTATCCTTGAATGAAGTTACAGAGTTACGAGGTTACATAATTATACCGTTACGCAGTCATATTAGACTTTATAGTCTGTCTGGTGACCCTATAACCTGAGCGATGCAATGGGTAGGTTGCAGGAGCAATTGACGGAAGCATTACAGATAAGCCGCTAAAAAACGT
>JBEBVG010000016.1:0-31097 GCA_040392845.1 Sphingobacterium sp.
TGTCGATAACCACCTTGCGTACTGTTGTGTCCAATGTTGCGAAGAGCTTGTTTTCAATTAGTACGTCCGATTTGGAAATCATATTTAAGATGGTCGATTTGCCCACATTGGTGTAACCCACAAGTGCTACACGGATCATCTCACCACGGTTTTTACGTTGTGTTTCGTTCTGCTTGTCGATGACTTTCAGCCGTTCTTTCAACAAGGATATCTTGTTGAGAATAATCCGCCTATCCGTTTCAATCTGCGACTCTCCGGGTCCACGCATACCGATACCCCCACGCTGACGCTCCAGGTGAGTCCACATCCGGGTCAATCGAGGCAGCAGGTATTGCAGCTGCGCCAATTCCACCTGTGTTTTTGCTTGTGCCGTCTGGGCGTGCTTAGCAAAGATGTCAAGAATCAGGTTGGAGCGATCCAGAATTTTACATTTCAGTTCGCGTTCAATATTACGCAATTGTGATGGAGAGAGCTCATCATCAAACACCACCATATCGATTTCTTCCGCTTCAATATACGCTTTAATCTCTTCCAGCTTTCCACTTCCCACAAACGTAGCATGCTCAGGTTTAGCCAACCTTTGTGTAAAAATATGTTCTGTCTGCCCGCCGGCCGTAGTCACTAAAAACTCCAGTTCCTGCAAAAAGTCCTTAGCCATCTGATCCGACACATCGGGTGTAATGACGGACACCAGCACAGCTGTCTCACGTTTTGGAGTGGTATCGTGTATTTTAAATCGTTTTCCCATTAATATCTTCTCTTCAGTATATGATATACTTCATATTTCTATCTTCAACTGTTAAAACTTTGAGATCTCCTATCCCATTGTCCAATAACAGGGATACAAAGGTAAATGTTTTTTTACGAAATCTTATCCCAGGAAATACCGGGAGAACGTTGGTTCACGTACTGAAGCAGCAATGCGTTTTGAGGTAAGGTAAGCGTAGGGTCTTCGGCGAATATTACCATGACCGATTGACGGGCTTCGGTCAGGAGCTGCTGGTCCTTGGCAAGATCAGCAATTTTTAAATCCAGAACCCCGGATTGTTGTGTTCCAGAGATATCGCCCGGACCACGAAGCTGCAAATCTACTTCAGCAATCTCAAAACCATCATTGGTGCGCACCATAGTCTCCAATCGGGTTCTTCCCTCCTTGCTTAGTTTATTTTTTGACATCAGGATACAAAACGATTGTTCTGCTCCACGCCCTACCCGGCCCCGCAGCTGATGGAGCTGCGACAGTCCAAACCTTTCTGCATTTTCGATGACCATCACCGATGCATTCGGAACATTCACACCCACCTCAATAACAGTCGTGGCGACCATAATCTGGGTTTCCCCTTTGACAAAACGCTGCATCTCGAAATCCTTGTCCTTCACAGCCATCTTACCATGTACGATCGAAATCCGGTATTGTGGCAACGGAAATTCGCGTTGTAAACTTTCCAGGCCCGCTTCCAGATGAAGCAGATCCATTTTCTCACTTTCCTTAATCAGCGGATAAACAATATACACCTGCCGACCTTTGGCGATCTCCTCCCGCATAAACCCGAAGACACGCAAACGTTGGTTTTCAAAAAAATGAACTGTCTTGATCGGCTTACGCCCTGCCGGAAGTTCGTCAATAATCGAGATATCCAGGTCACCGTACATAGTCATAGCTAAGGTACGCGGGATAGGTGTAGCGGTCATGACTAACATATGTGGAGGAATAGGATTTTTTCGCCAGAGCTTGGCTCGCTGCTCCACACCAAAGCGATGCTGCTCATCGATAACCACAAAGCCAATATTCTTAAACTTGACCTTATCTTCAATCAACGCATGTGTCCCGATCAGTATATCCAACGTACCTTCTTCCAGCTCCTGATGGATGATGCGCCGCTCTTTTGTTGTCGTCGAACCTGTAAGAAGTCGGATCCGACAGATATCTTCACCAACCAGCTTCTTCAAGCCATGATAGTGCTGTGTCGCCAATATCTCTGTAGGAGCCATCATGCAGGCTTGATAACCGTTATCGATAGCGAGGAGCATGCTCATCAATGCAACCACGGTCTTTCCCGAGCCTACATCACCCTGAACGAGCCTGTTCATCTGCGCACCGGTGTTTGTATCCTGACGTATTTCTTTAATGACTCTTTTCTGCGCTTTAGTCAATGGAAAAGGAAGCCGTTCGTTAAAGAAAGTATTAAATTTTTCTCCAACCTGACCGAAAATATGTCCCTTATATTTCTGCGTATTGAGTTGTTTGTTGCGGAGTAAGCGAAGTTGAATGAAAAACAACTCTTCAAACTTCAGCCGGCGGATGGCGGCACGGAGCTCTTCCTCATGCTGTGGAAAATGCACTGTCAGAAGAGCCTTATTATAGTCTAGCAGGTGATGCTTCGCTACAATATAGGATGGCAGGTTTTCGGTTAACGAACTGTAAACAGTTTCTAATGCTGTTTGTTGCAGCTTTTGTAGACCTTTACTGTCCAGATTAAATTTCTTGAGCTTCTCGGTCGACGAATAGACCGGTTGCATGGTCATATTGCCAACCTTCTTTTCTGAAGCTTGATAGAGCTCCATTTCCGGATGTGTCATCGACAACATCCCGTTAAATTCGGACGGCTTGCCGTAAATAATATAGGCTGCACCGACTTTCAGGCTCTTTTTTAGCCAGGATACACTTTGAAACCAGACAAGTTCCATCTGCCCGGTATCGTCCTTAAACTGCCCCACTAATCGTTTACCTCTTTTTTCGCCTGCTTCCTGCAGAGACACGAGCCTACCGATAATCTGCGCACCGATCATATCCGGGTTGACCTGCTGTATCTTATGAAATTTTGTGCGGTCGATATAGCGGAATGGATAATGTTGCAGAAGATCACCAATGGTAAAAACCTGTAGTTCCTTTTTAAGCACATCGGCTTTTTGCGGTCCTACACCTTTAAGGTATTCTATGGGCGTTATAAGCGATAAATTAGCCATTCCTAGGAATGGCTAATTTACGAAATATTGCTTAAAAGATGCGAATATGACGGAAGACTATAAATCCGGTGTAATATGAATTGCAAATCCACCACCCGGAGCCAACTTTTGTTTCCAGATCTCTTTATGCCCGACTTTTTTGGTACGGATACGGTACGCCATAGGATTGGTTTTCCAGTCGGCATCCTTCGCATCTTCATAAACCGTAGCTATATACTTTCTTCCTTTGGGGAGAAAACTAAAGTCCACGGTAGCTGTGCGGCTATGTTCGTCCGTGATACCGCCGACGAACCATTCTTCTTTTCCCTTCGTTTTACGTGCTATTGTCAGATAATCTCCGGGCTCTGCTTCGAGGTAATGCGTCGTATCCCAATCAACAGCCACATCTTTAATAAACTGGAAGGCATCTGCAAAATGCTCATAATTTTCCGGTAAATCTGCGGCCATTTGCAACGGACTATACATCGTCACATAATAGGCTAGCTGCTTGGTCAATGTCGTCCGTGCCTGTCCCTGGTTGTTCGTATCGTAGTAACTGAATATGGTACGGAGGATTCCTGGTGTATAATCCATCGGCCCACCCATCAAACGTGTAAAAGGTAAGATGGTCGAGTGTTCAGGAGCTAATCCACCCATCGCTTCAAATTCGGTACCGCGCGAAGATTCCTGTGCAAGCCAATTAGGATAGGTACGCGACAGACCCGTGGGGCGTACTGCTTCATGGGAATTGACCATAATTCCATATTGAGCGGCTTTCTTCGCTACGCGAATGTAGTGATTGACCATCCATTGGCTATCATGATGTTCACCCTTGGGCTTAATCCATCCCACATATCCCGTCTTTACTGCATTGTAACCATATTGCTTCATAAAACGAAATGCCGTGTCGATGTGATGCTCATAATTGGTTGCTGCAGCTCCGGTTTCGTGGTGCATCATAAGCCGTACACCTTTATCGTGAGCATAACGTTGAAGTTCCTTCACATCAAAATCAGGATAAGGCGTTACAAAATCAAACACATATTCACGCATAGGATTGATCCAATTTTCCCACCCTATATTCCATCCTTCGACGAGCACCTGATCGAAGCCGTGCTTTGCGGCAAAATCGATATAATGCTTGACATGTTCCGTTCTGGCTGCATGCGTCGTATTCGGCTGTACCTTGGCGTAATCTGTAGCCTCCAGTTTCACATGATAATCATTGGTGTAGTTCCAGGATCCCCGACCTACAAACATCTCCCACCATACGCCGATATACTTGGTGGGCTTGATCCAGGAGGTATCTTCAATTTTACTGGGCTCATTAAGGTTCAGAATGATACGGGAGGCGAGGATATTACGGGCATCTTCGGCGACTATTACCGTTCGCCAAGGCGATGTTGCCGGAGTGGTGATGTCACCCTTTCCACCCAACGCATCAGGCACCAGATGGGCACTAAACGCATGCTTTGAAGCATGTACATTGAGTTGCATAGCCGGATAATCTACCAATGCAGCCTCGTGAATGTTGACATACAGCCCATTGTCTGTTTTCAACATCAACGGTGTCTGTACCGAAGGCGATCCGATAGGGTGCTGTGCGGTAATTTCGACTGTTGCGCGTTTCATAAGCGTATCAATTGCCGAAACCTTACTGGTCATGTAAGGGTACTCATTCGTATCATAATCACCCGGTATCCAAAATGTTTTAGCATCTGAAGCTAAATTAAATTCCGTAAGTTCCTCGCCAATAACAAAACAATAGAGATTATCTTGCTTGGGAAATTCATAACGAAAACCCAGGCCATCATCAAACAAACGGAAACGGATATTTACTTTACGGCTGTTGTTATCAAGGGATACAAGCAGTTCGTTATAATGGTTGCGTATAAGACGTTCTTCTCCCCAGACCGGTTGCCAATGGCTATCTTCCGTTGTATAAGCATAGCGTGGGTTCGAAAAGCCGTGTTCCAATTGCTCAGTACCACTTTTAACTGTAAATCCTAATTTTCCAGGTAATAACAGAGGGCGACCGGCATACTGCAAATCATACTGTGGCCCACCTACGGCATCGAGCGAAAAGGTTAGCTTCAGTTTACCATTTGGTGATGTTAATGTTTGGGCAGACGTGGTAAAAGAAGTAGCAGCAAATAATACAAGAAACAAGAATAGCAATCTCATGAACATAAAGTATTTATTGTGGATTTTTGACATAGATGGCATAGCCATTGGCGGGTAATGTAATATATTCTGATGTAGAAAACTGTTTAGACCCGCCTTGCAGGTAGTCTTCAAATGACCCCGCGGGATGACCCGCTGTAAACTGGAATCGAACCGGGTTGTTAGAGAAATTGAGGAGTACAAGTACCTCATTATTTCCCTGCGTACGGCTATATGCCAGCACTTTGTCGTCATGGTTTGTGCTAAATCGGCTTATAGGCGCGCGTCCTTCACCTCCGGTAAGAGCAGGCTGTGTACGTTTAAGCCGCGTAAGGCGTTTAAACAGATTGGTATAGCGTACATTCTCCGGTTCCCACGGTAAAGGATCTCTGTCAAACAAACTCATGGCTTTATTCAGTCCGATTTCCTGGCCGTTGTAAATTAACGGCATATCGTACAAGGTGAAATAAAGCACAGACAACGGCATCACGTTATTTCCATATCGGGTAAACTCTGTCCCTTCAAAAGAGTTGAGATCATGATTGGTCAGGTAGACCATGCGTGCTCCCTGTGCATAGCTGGGATTGCCGATCAGCTTATTACACTCCGCTACTAAGCGATTTACATCACGATCCGTACCAAACTCATTCAATGCCGTATTAAATGCCCAGGCATAATCAATATCAAATACGTCCATATAATTAGGATCATCCCCTTCGGCAAGCCAGGTGATAGGCTTTACGGCATCCACCTGTGAGCGCGCCTCTCTCCAGAAGTCTAACGGAACGAACGTCACGGCATCACAACGATAGCCGTCAATGTCGTATTCCTGTACCCAATATTTCATAGCGTCGATCATCGCACTCCGCATCATTGGATTATTGAAATCAAGTTCGACCACATCATTCCAGCCTTCGGGGGAATAGGGATGCTGACCGTTCTTTTCAGCATAGAAATCGAGGTGTTCGGATACCCAATGGTGATCCCATGCCGTATGATTGGCCACCCAATCCAACCACACCTCCATGTTAGCAGCATGAGCCGTCTTGATGAGCGATTTCAGGTCTGCCGCTGTACCAAATTCAGGATTTATGGCCCGATAGTCCTTTATGGAGTAAGGACTACCTAACGAGCCTGTTCGATTAATTTCTCCAATGGGATGAATAGGCATCAACCAGAGGATATCAACACCCAGGGCTTTGAGACGGGGAATACTCTGCTCCACACCGGCAAAATCACCGGAGGCTGAGTAATTACGTACATTTACCTCATAGATGACCCTATTATTCTTCGAAATAGGTGTAACATTTGTATTGTCGGGTATCGCCGGATCCGCAGGACGGTGGTTCTCCTCTTTACAAGCTGCAAACAACAGCACACCGCACATGAGGATGGAAAATATAAAAAGATCTTTTTTCATTGCGCTATTTTTATTGTTACTTATTGTGGCCATATCAGGTAACGACCAGTAAGATCATTAAAATAAATGTGGTAAGTACCCGCCTGTACTGCTGCACCAGGACCATCAAACACCGCTAGTCCCCACGGTAAATCTGCCGAGCCAGCCCCCCAGTTGTTACTCCAGTCATTGTCGCCCCGGAACTTAACAGTAGTACCACTGTTAAATGTAAATACACCATGCCATTGATGTGGATCATAGGTAGTCTTTGTCATCGATGGTTCATTATCCCATCCGGTGAAGTCACCGATAGGACCTATTTTAGTATAGACGCGGCTTGTAGACCCGGTATAAGGTTCGATCGTATACGTCATAGCATCCAGATCAAGTGTAATGGTATAATAGCCTTCTACTTCGTTGTAAAAAGCGCCGCCTTCAAGCGTCTCGTATTCTAAGGTAGTCTCATCTGCGCGGCAGTACATTTTGTAAGTGCCTAATGATTCCTGGGGTATAAATTTGAAGTAAATCCCCGCACCTAGTCTGCCGGTATAGGTATAGACACGTCTGTTCCCATCGTTGTCGTTACGGTATACCACGTAGTCGGTATTCGTATTGCTCCAACCGTTCATGTCTCCCACGAGATACAAAGGCTGCATCACATCGGCAGCTTCAAAAACAGTTACCGTAAGAAAAACTGTATTTCCCGAAGCTACTGAAGCCGGGATATTCTGGCCGTATTTCGCCAATACCCGAAATTCGACATCTATCGGAGTTGAAGCTTGTGCGTAAAACTTGCTTTTAAGCAAATTGTTAAGCTGGGTGGTAGTCAGCTCAATACTTAAATCCGAGGTGACAGCTACTACTTCCGGTGTTTCAAAATCTGTGCCTTGTTGAGCGACTTCAACAGTATAAGATACCGGCCCTGCAGCAGCAGCCTGGTCACTATCGTCAAGGTAGAGCTCTGTAGGACTCCATGAAAT
Organism: Sphingobacterium sp.; assembly: GCA_040392845.1. Lineage (GTDB taxonomy): Bacteria > Bacteroidota > Bacteroidia > Sphingobacteriales > Sphingobacteriaceae > Sphingobacterium. The sequence continues at coordinate 7,489 of JBEBVG010000016.1, forward strand.
CGAAAATAGTACGTCGTCGGCATTTGCTTCCTCCAACGTAATGGTTTGGAAAGGCAATATGTCCATGACACTGTTTTTCACGTTGGTAAGTATGGGCGTGCTGTCTTTCTTCGTGCAACCCGATAAGGTCAGGAGTAGCAACGCGATACAGGCAATATATGATGTTTTCATGTCCAGTATTTATTATGATTAAAAATCAGGGTTTTGTGTCAGGTTGGTGTTTACTGCCAGCTCAGAAGCCGGAAGCGGATACAGCTTATATTTGTCATCGATTGATGCTGTTCCGGCAAACACACCATTTTTCCATGGCCACGCATAGTTTTTGGTAAAACGGTTGAAGCGGATCAGATCTGTACGTCGATGCCCCTCCCAATATAGCTCACGCGCTCGTTCATCCAATATAAAGGGCAATGTTAATTGCGACGTCGCCGTGAGCAACCCTACATCAGCCCGGAGACGTAATTCGTTGACAAAATCCATAGCGTCATCGATAGAGCCCCCCTGCCCTCCCCGTAACACGGCTTCGGCATACATAAGGTAAACATCGCCCAACCGGAATAATGGAAAATCAGTATCTGCAAAGAGATTGTCTGATCCAGGACTACCGTCACGCTTCAGGTTAGTGAATTTGGTAACTGCCCACCCTTGGTTATAATTACGCAGGTCCGTGGTTTCCTGGGTACGTTTGTCTGTCCAGAAGAGTGCCCGTTTGTCACCGGCGTCAAATAAAGCTGACAACGTTTCCTTAGCGCGTGTACCTGACCACGACTGTGCTAATCCAAAGTTGGTCCCTGGATTCATATCCGATCCAAAGGCTGCTGCCATCAGGAAGGTGGTTCCACCGTAGGTGGTAGCACGCTTTCCATCAAAGACGATAGGATAGATAATTTCTGTGGATAAGTCATTATCCGCGCCGAAGGTATGCTTATATTCTCCATCAAGTATATAGCCTGCCTGTAGAATTTTATTCAGATAGGTAAGACACTCTGTGTAACGTTGCTGACCGATGTATACCTCTGCATTCAGGTACAACTTCGCCAGGATCATCCATGCGGTAGGATCATTTACCTTACCATAGTTTGCACGACCAACTGCTGGCAGGTGGCCTTCCACAGCTTTAAGCTCCGACTCCACCCATGAAAATAAAAACGTACGGTCTTTCTGTTCCGGGAGTGCAACACCCACACCATTTTCTTCCGTAAGGAATGGCACGTTGGCATAGAGGTCGATGAGAAAGTAGTAATTTAGTGCCCGCAATACGCGTACTTCGTAACGAAATCCTTCTACACGGCTCCGTAATGCAGCGTCAGTAATACCGCGTGCCGTCAATTGCTCGTCCGTGGTCTGACGTAAATACTCATTACAATATGCAATATTGAGCAATGTCCGATTATAATTAAGCTCAACAAACCGGTTACTGGAATTCCATTGGGTAAACTGCAGGCCATCTAGTCCATCATCGGCCCAAGCTATAGCTGCCTCATCTGTAGGAATCTCCTGCAATGTCCAATAGGCTCTCAGGAAAGTCGCTTCTCCCTGGTCGCCCGCGACGATGTCGGGCATTCCAGCAGGCCCTTCATTTCCCGAAAGGGCAAAACCTGCATATATCTTAGCCACAAAAGCTTCGTAAGTTTCTGGCTGTTCCCACGCATTTTCTGTCGTGATCTCGTTATTTGTCAAAGGCACTGTGTCCAGGTCCTTTACGCAAGCGCTACATACAAAAAGTACAAGCGAGGCGATAATTATAGGATATTTCGAATAGTTCATCTTTGCGTCTTTTAAAGGTTAAGATTCAATCCAAGCATCACGGTGAGCGGACGTGGATAAAAGTCATTGTCAACTCCGCCGTTCACTTCAGGATCCAGTCCGGTATAGTTGGTGAAGACCATCGGATTTTGGACCGCACCGTAGATACGCCCGTTCAGCATTGTCCTGCCAACCCGTTTAAAGGCCCAACCCAATACAATATTATCTATACGGAAAAACGAAGCATCCTGCACATAATAATCGGAGAGCACCTGCTTGAGTTGAAACCCCGTGTCAAAAGCACTTTGTGTGCGATTGGCCAGAAACTCGTTGGCAAATACACGGGCACGGTCGAGCTCAGCGGAGTTCGCTGCTATGGCGTTGTAGTTGTAGTTACCCAAACTACCATGTCCTGCGATAGCGAAGTCCCAATTCTTCCAGTTAAGACGAGTGTGAAGCCCTCCTGTCCATGTAGGTACTGAACGTCGATACGAACGTAGATCATTTTCTGTTATCATACCATCTTTGTCACGATCTACATATAGACCCTCTATGGGTTTACCAGAACTATCATAGATCTGTTCATATACATAATACATTCCTGAAGGGTTGTCCACGCTGTGTACCAGCAACTGGAAACCTCCATCGCCACCAGTATTGCCATATCGGCGAATAGGATTTTCACCATCGAGGTTGCTCAATTGTGTAATCTTGTTGTCGTTGTATGCGATATTACCGCCTACAGTCCACGTCCAATCCTTTTTTTGTAAGGCCTCCACGTTGGCTGAAAGTTCCACCCCGGTATTTTCCAAAGAACCAATATTCGCAGCTACAAATTCACTGAAGTTGGTTCCCGCTGCGGTACGCGTCTCCGCGTTGATAAGGTCATCTGTTCTACGATGGTAAACATCAATGGCACCATTCAGACGATTGTTGAAGAAGCCATAGTCAACTCCGGCATTATAGGTTGTCGTCGACTCCCACTTGAGTGCGGGATTATAAGATGTCGGCCGCATAAGGTACGCCCATATCGGCATGCCATTCGCATACCCACGGATGTAGCTCGCTTGCTCACCCACGCTGTTCTGGTATCGACCCATATAGGGATAGTTACCCTGGTTAATATCTTGCTGACCGGTAACACCCCATCCCAGTCGCACTTTCAGGTCACTCACGACATCGATATCCGCCAGAAAAGTTTCTTTCTTCGCACGCCATGCAAACGCGGCCGAGGGGAATATTCCCCACCGGTTGTCACGGTGAAAACGGGAAGAACCATCGTTACGAAGTGTGAAAGTCAACAAATAACGATCGTTCATACTGTAGTTAAGACGTCCAAAGAAGGAGACAATATAGTTTTCGTTTTCATAATTATTTATACTGACCACTTCCGGGCTTCCGGTAGCATCGAACTTGGTAATACGGTAGTCATCATTATTACCAGCGATCCAATAGTGCTGCCAGGAGTAGCCGCCCATGATATCAAATCGACTACGGAGAAAATCAAAATCCTTTGCATACTGCGCATAGAACTCTAATATGGAATTACGGCGCTCTTGTTCCCAATTGCCATCAAATCCACCGTTCAGGTAATCCGAGGGAGCAAAAGGATCAATGTACTTGCTTCCATCACTCTTAGAATAGTCGAGTCCTACATTCAGGTTTAATTTCACATCCGGCAGGAAATGTAAGCGGTAGTCCAGTTGTGTGTTACCGATGATATTGTACACATTGGATTTATCGTTAGCCATTTCCAATAACGATACCGGGTTTTTTGTCGCGACGCCGAGGAGTGCACCGTCCTGCCCTACCCAGGAGAAGAATCCACCATAAGGACTATTTTCATCATACACGGGCTGCGTTGGGTCCATAGCTACAGCCGAGCCAATAGCACCTTGATTCGCGAAGCGGTTGGTAATATACATGCCCTTAGCATTGACACTCACATTGAGATGATTGTCAAAGAGTGATGGAGTAAGAGAAATGCCCGTTACTGTCCGTTCCATATCAGAAGTTTTCAGGATACCATTGACATCGGTATAGCCCACGGATACACGGTAGGGCACCTTATCCTTTATCGAGCCCAACGCACTTATGTTATGCTCTGTATTGACTGTTTGCCGAAAAATCTCATCCTGCCAATTCGTATTCGCTGTTCCGAGCTTTCCTAAGACCTCCTCTTTATTGGATGCATCTGCAAATGTAGTGGCAACAAACTCCCGGAACGCGTCTTCATTCAATACATCTACACTATTTTTTCGTGAGCTGAGGGATACATTTCCATCGTAAGACAGTTGTGTACGTCCCTTACTACCTCGTTTAGTCGTAATAAGAATGACACCATTTGACGCCCGCGAACCATAAATTGCAGTGGCGGAAGCATCTTTGAGTATGGTAAAGCTTTCAATATCCGTGGGATTGATAGCACTTAACAAGTTGCCCACTCCGCCTATGCCGGTGTTGTCAATCGGGAGTCCATCAATGATAATAAGGGGATCGTTACTGGCCGACAGCGATGACCCTCCCCGAATGCGAATAGTCGCACCAGCACTGGGCGACCCGCCCGCATTGGTAATATTCACGCCAGCCGCTTTACCGACCAACATATCTTGTGCATTGGGCGCAAATCCCCGTGTGGCAGGATCTGCTTTCACATTTGTTAGAGCACCCGTAGCGTCTCCTTTACGCACTTGTCCATAGCCAATGACGACCACTTCGTCTAGTCCTTGTACATCAGCTTCCAACACGACATCGATGGAAGGCTGACCCTCATAAGTCACCTGACGGCTGATATAACCAATTGAAGAGAATACCAGGATAGCACCTCGTGGCACTGGCTTAAGCGTGTAATAGCCGGTAGCATCCGTAAGAGATGCCACAGACAAGTTACTAATCTCAACCGTTGCTCCCGCAATTGGAAGTCCACCGGTATCTCTTACATAGCCTGTCAATTGCTGTTGCGAGAACGCAAACAATGGAGCCAGCCATACCAAGAAAAAGTTAAAAATGCGCATAAGTTTATCGATTTACATTTGGTTGCGGCGGCTTTAAGAGCATCGCCGCAAGAATAAAACAAAGATAATAAGCTGGAAGGCTTAAATGAGGGGCTGAATAGCAATAAGTAGGTTTTTGAAACGACTTATAATATATAAAGTACTATATATTAGATTATTATAAACAAACCCGCTATTGAATTATATAGGTATTGAAGTAGGTTTCGCCGACAAACCACCGATTTTCATGATCTCTTTTTCGAAGTCGTCACGAGGAATAAGTGCTTTGTTGCGATACCTTGATCGATAATTATAAATGGTCGTAACAGAAAACCGGAGGAAGCGTGCAATCTTTGTACCATCAGTAATACCCAACCGCATAAGTGCAAAGATACGTAACTCGGGCGTCAGCGTATTCGGCTGCTTTGGATATATCCGTTCGTCGTCGCTCAACATCTGGTTGAAATGTGTTACAAAGTCAGGAAAAATATTCAGAAAAGCGCTATCGAAATTATGATAAAACTCCCGAAGTTCTTCGTCGAGATATTCGGCGGATTTCAACTGCCTGGATATTTCATCAAATTTACCCGTTGCCGCTTTTTTATGAAGAGATTTACGAAAATCTTCCATCTTATCAATATAGGATGAGCAAAGATCCAGGAAGCGCCCGATATATTCCTCTTTAATATGATTCGATTCGGAGAGTAGTGAGTTGAGCTGTTTCAACTCAAGATTGGTCTCGGCTAAAGTTTGACGGGCTTTGGCTAACCGTTTGTTCTGCCGGATCACCTTAGCAATCGCAATAACAAGAAATATAGATAATATACTGATAGCTACGAGTAATGTTTGCAGCCGCTTACGCTGGTGTTCACGTTCGAGTTGATAACTTTTATTGATAATAGGAAACACCCGCGATGTCTGAATGTTACGCAGTCGCGCATTGTAGAAATTCGCGTCATCCATACTCTTTTTTATGTAACTGTTGGCTCGATTGATTTCTCCATCATCCAGCATGAGCTCAGCTAGGTTTCGAAAGGAAAGGTTTTCCTTCACTGAGGCTCTGATATCGGCCATGGCAGCCTGAGCCAAGAACTCTTGTTGTCGGTCTATATCACCCTGTTGAGCATAAAGATAAGCCATGACAGACGTGTAAATCGCATATTTACGGGTATCTGTTGCCAACTGTGTCAATTCTGGAGCCATGAGCACATCATGTGCGCTCTTAAACTCACCCGACTCGATATATTTCTTGCCGGAGAGGATGAGATAATCGTAAGAATTCTTCGGCAATACCAGCAGCGCCAGATCTTCATAATTATTTTTTAACGTCACATATGCTCCATTGTCGTTAGAACCTACGTATTCTCCAAGATAAATGTAACTGTCCGCATAGGTGAGATAGTATCTTCCCAATTGTTCTGCAGTAAGAGATTCCTCCGTCACAGAGCCCATTAACGGCAGTGCTTCATGATATAACCCCGAACTGGCGTAGGCCCTTGCAAGCTGAAGCTTCGCTTCATTGCTCCAGTAGACATCGTGGTTAGCCTCGGCAAGTGCTAACAACTGTCTTGAATAATAGATAGCCGAATCGCATATATAAGGCTGATATGCTTGATAAATCTTTTGATAATCTTTGTACAGCTGGCTGGCATCGGTACTTCGACCTAAATTTTCCCGAAGCGCGTTAATATGCGCTTCTTTCTTTTTGTCATATTCTGCTACACTATCCAGTGTTCCGTCCAATTTTTCAAGCCATACGTGTTGCGCGAGCAATGGAGATATCCCCATAAATACAGGCAATATGAGTAGAAGAAAGACACTGTACCCTGGTTTCATATTTATTAGTTATACGGACAAATCTAGTTAAATTTCCGCAAAACAAACAAGCCCTTCCCATAGGAAGAGCTTGCTAAAATATAAGGGTTGTTGTATTGTTTCCGGTTTAGTTTAGTGCGTTAATCAAGCTTACGATGTTATTTTTCGTGGTTGTATCCAAATCATCACTGCTGATCGCGATAGTACCGTTAGCGACTATGGTAGCTTGTTTGATGGCATAAACCACAGAACCATTGCTTTCAGATACGAAAATTACGTGTAAAGTCATGCCAATTGGAATAAATCCGTAGTGTTCCGAGAAAAAATTATCTTCTGTATCATAGGTATCCAGCTGTGCCAAAACATTTGGTTCACCTTCATAGGCTAAATATACCGCAGCGTTGTTATTATCATAACCTTCGGGTACAGTAACCTTAATTTGTGTTTTATCTCTCGGGTCACTATAAAAACGGTCCACGTTAGCCCATCCAAACTCATCTCCCCAGATATCGTAACCTGCACTCTGCTCATTAGGTCGTATACCTCCTTCTTTACCATCCGCACCTGCCTCTTCCCACACAAGATTGCCTTCATCGTTGATTTTTCCAGTCCATAGAATCATGCCACCGTCAAGGGCCCCGGTATTTGCAGCCGGTACATGTACCTGAAAAGGACAACCGGGCTTAAGCTCCTTACCGTCTTGTTTGATTTCGATATTGTACTCCCCCCCTGTTACCAATGGAAGTAGATTACCGTCGCCATCTTTACCCATTACCGGCTTATTCGTTGCCACCATATTCCCGCGGTCATAGATTTCGATAAACGATAATGTTACATCTCCCGTGACGGAATTGTTATCCTCATCTAGAAGACAATTCGAACTGATAGTTACTTTTGCTCCCTTGTCGGAGGTAAAGGTGAGGCCGTCTTCTGCTTTGAATGTTTTGGTCTGTGTCAAATCCTTTAGCGCTTTTTCACGCATAGCCTTGAAATTAGCGGATGATGCTGGCGCTAGGCCAAGCTCTGTTCCATCGTTTTTACAAGAAGAGGCCAATACTGCTACACTACATGCAATAGCGAATAATTTTGATGTCAATGTCTTTTTCATGATGTTGTATTTTAAAGTTTGCAATTCGTTTATCTTTATATCATCACTTGAAAGATATTGTTACCTCTTTTTTTGAAATAATTTTTAGACTGAAGACGATAGGCAGTAACCGGTTGGCTATAAGCTATAGGCAGTAGGCTCATCGCCTAAAGCTTACAACAAAAAAAGAAAGTGTGCTGTACGATGTACAACACACTAATCTAGAGTTATGAAAAAAATCGGTTTACCCGATTGTCTTCATCGAAATGTTTATAATCTGAAAGCAGAGATCTGATCGCTACCGGATTTGTAGTATAGGTAACCTCCCCAGTCATCAACTTTATATTCGGGTTTTTTATCTTTTAATACAATTTCTTTTTCTGCTTTTCCGGTATCTTTATTTATCTTGATTAACCCCACACCCGCATCCAATGCAGTAAGAATAAACTGTGCATTCTCCGTTGCAGATGTCGCCTTAAAACGTTTGTTCATTTCCGAGAAGGAGACAGATGCTATGTTGGCAAAACCTTCCTGATAGGCTTTCATTTGTTCTCCGTAACTGTTCAACTGGTTGCTACCGGCATACGTGCCATAGCGCCCACCCTGGTAAGCAGCAGCAGAGGACATAGCCATCGAGGCCACAGCCAATACACCATATGTTGCCTTGAGAAAACCACCTTGACCAGGAGACTTATAGTAACCGTGGAATTTTTCCTTACCTTCAAAATCCAGCATGTAAAGGTTCTGATCGGCGGCAAGCAATATACCCTCATCCCGCACGACTATCTGACTCGGAACTTCCTTTTCCTTAAATTCAAATTTTGCAAGCGTACTAACGCCGCCACCTTTTTCATCAATGGCCAACACTTCATCTCCTATACTAATCAGATAGCGCCCGTGACCTTTGTCATATGTGCTTGCGACACCTTTTGCTTTCTTATATTTAATCGGGTTGTTCCATACAGATTCACCAGTAGTAAGGTTAATGATGTTCGCATCGGTATCCGTGATGTAAATCACACCTTGTGGCGTACGCGCCATAGTATGGATATTCTCTCCTGTTTTTAAAGGTTTTTTGAATAAAGTCTTGCCATCAAAAGATATTTTATTGATACCACCCGAATATATACCAAACAGAATTCCATCCTCCACAATATAGAAATGCTGGACATATCCTTTCGTCTGCGGAGCCTTTTCCCATAAATCTTCTCCCGTAGCTGCATCCAAAAATGCAATCTTTGACTCAGAATTTCCCGCCGCTAGCTTCGCTATTCCACTTTTTCCCGAATTGTCTACATCGCTGACAATAGCGAGACCTTGCGGTAGGATCTCAAAACGGGAAACTTTCCCTTTTATCTTCCGCTCCTTTTTCCAAAGCAGTTCACCCGTGTTGCTAATCTTATGGATACGTGTGTCACCATTCGGCCGTTCTTCAAAACCGTAAATTTCTCTTCCGGTTTTGTCGGCCGACATCCAGCTGATTTTATCCAGATCGGCCGTCCATACAATCTCTCCGTTTTTAGTGTTCGCACAAACCATGCTTTTCGTTGTAGGTACCAACACCAAGTCTCCGCTCAAAAACGGCTCGCCAGAACTTTGAGGCACTGAATTGCCCATACGTACCTTGCCGGATTTGGGATCGAGAGAGGCAAAACCCTCCTGCTTGCCGGTGGCCAGATCATAGATACCTGTCGCTAACAGATAATCTTCCTTTTTACTTCTGTTTCCTATCACAACTAATTTATTCTGCGGTAAGAAAACTTTGGCCTGCGCAATATTGCGCCAGCCGTTGTCTTCGGTAGCAAAAAGTACTTTACCGGTAACTAAGTCAATGACTGTTTTCTTCGATGTCAGCAACGACCCTTGATTGACAATAACATAAGGAGACGCAGGAACAAATTCCAGCTCTTCTTCTTTTACTTTTCCATATTCGGTAAACACAAAATGCGGCTTTTCTGCTCCCGGAAGTATGCCGGCCAGACCACTTCCGCCAGCTACGACTAATACACCGCTTTCCGAAAGATTAAAAAAATCAATTTTTCCACCCATATCATATAAGTGTTCAGGAGTAGTTTTTTGTCCCCTTGCATGCATTATGAAAACAACGAGAGGTAATATGAGTAATCTTTTCATGGTTTCTCTAGATTTTATTTTGATTGGAAGTAAAGTTAGCAGAGAGAATAAAAGATAGACATCTGTAAGATTACGGAATTTAACATCCGTAAAATTACGGATACGAACCCGTGGATATACGGATTGTCCTCCGTCACAAACCCATCTACCTTTGGCATAAACCAAATCATCAAAAATAAATATCATGAAAAAGAAAACTAACCCAAAACTAAAACCCATACTGCAACTTATATCTATGTCAGCTTTATTTGCAGTAAGTACGTTGATGGCTTTAACCTTAACATCGTGCGACAAGGAGGATCCAGATCCTCAAAACACCAATATGTTTCCCGTACCGAGCTATCCCCAACCGGAAGATGCCGATGCGGTATTGGTAGCTGTGAAAGCATCCACGCCTTTCGCCATGCAGATGCCCGTGGAAATACCCGGAATGCCTGGTGGTAGCACAGAAATAAATATGGAATATGGCATGGGTGTCGCTCTATTCAAAGGAAATGTACAAGCGGGATCTGTGAAATTGAACAATACAGAGCTAAAGTTTACCAATGGTGTACACATGTGGCAACCTGACTTTACGGACCTTACAAATCCAAGTGCCATCACCGGTGTAGATTTGAGTGGTAACATCTCCTGGAAGGTAACGGGACCTGATATTGAAAAAACGCTAAGTGGTCTTCCAGGTATGCCGAAAATCACCAGCGGCAAAGTCGTAACTAAAGCAGATGGTTATACATTGACTAACGTGTCCATATCCGGTGCAAGCAATGTCCTTTACGGCGTTTACTCTTCCAACGGCAAGTACGTCCTAAAGGAAAAAGCAGGAAACAGCACAAGCATTACTTTTACCAAAGAAGAACTCGCTGAACTGGGTGGCACAAAAAATGGTATCATCCAAGCTAATGCCTATACCATAACAAATGAGACTATAGGAGGCAAAAAGGTATACTTCGTCCGTCAATCATCATATAGTATCACGAGTGTAGAGATTAAATAAACCAATATATATTAACAGTTAACAAAAAAATGAAAATGAAACTAAAACAAATCTTAACAACCGCTGTATTGACAGCTTGCGTTTCTACAGTTGCCATGTCTCAATCGTATGAGAAAGGTGATAATCTGTTGAATGTCGGTGTAGGTTTCGGCGGAGCCTTTGGTATGCCGATCGGTATCAGTTATGAACATGGCTTTTCTGACAAAATCAGTGGTGGTGCCTATGTTGGTTATGCCAGTAAAACAGAAAATCTCGTTTTCGCAGACTACAAATGGACCTACATGTTGGGCGCAGCAAGAGCCTCGTATCATTTCAACTTTAATGTCGAAAACCTGGATCCTTACATTGGCGTGATCTTAGGGTATAACTACGCAAAAGGTGAGTGGGACGGCGGTGGCAACAATGCTTGGGCAGCTCCTTCAGCAGGAGGTGTCGTTTATGGAGGTCATGCCGGAGCACGGTATTTCTTTTCCTCAAAATTTGGAATCTTCGCTGAAGTAGGCTACGGTCTGGGTAATGCGAATGCTGGTCTTACCTTCAAACTATAAACACATATAAATCCGACCCTGCCCCCTACTGACGACGGGCAGGGTCTCCTCTTTTTAAACTTTTTTTATAAAGGGAAAACCTTTTCAGAAGCAACTAAACAAGGTGGTTCGAGAGTGCATATTTCAGGAGGCCTATAGTTGTCACACAATTGGTTTTGCGCATCAGGTTCTTTCGGTGTGTTTCGACAGTACGCTCGCTTATAAACAGCTTTTCAGCAATTTGTCGACTTGTATGTTCTGATGCCAATAGTTTTAGCACATCCAATTCCCGTTCGGTCAATTCATTATTGTTAGATCGAATGTCACCGTTGAACTGGACCAAAGCTCGTGTCACTTCTACACTCCAGTAATGACGGTTATTCATTACGGCATGTATAGCTTGATAGAGTTCCTGACAGGCATATTTTTTCAGGATATAGGCATCAACACCTAAGGCCATGACCTCACGAACCAAATTGGGCTCATCATGCATACTAAGTACGATTATTTTCAAGTCAGGGGATAACACTTTCGCTCTTTGAATCAATTCCAGCCCTGACATATCCGGCATACTGTAGTCTGTGATAAGCAGATCAAAATCTTGTTGTTCAAGATAGGATAACGCAAAACGTGCAGAAGTGGTCGTTGCTGACACACCAATGTCCGGATGGTCCTCCAGTAAAGCCAATAAACCGTCTACTATAATGGCATGATCGTCGACTAATAACGTATTTAGACTCATGATTGTGTATGTTTGGTTCTCTAAAATAAAAAAAAAATTCCTTTTATATTTATATTTTTACATAATGTATAACCAATTGCTGTTCTTAGGCTTATTTGTCGCTTTTAAGGGCCGTAGACCTTCATAATATGGATGTGAGAAAATACATTTTATGCCTGTTTACCCTCTTTGTTTTCCTTTTTACAGGTAAAACACAGGAGAATACTGTCGATACGAAGAAGGTACTTAAGGAATGGTTGGATAAAGCTTTCGAGTTCAGATATACGCAGCTTGACTCATCATTTCATTACGGCCACAAAGTATTGAAAGCAGCACAGAAGGTAGGCTTACGCGATGTAGAGGCCGATGCGCTCCGTAGTATAGCCACAACCTTTCAAGCCAAGGGTGACTATGAACCTGCACTGGCTTACGCATTTCAGGCTCTTGGGCTGTCAAAGGAACTGGGGGACAAACTCAAGATAGCCCACTGTTACAACATCATCGGTATGGTATACGATCAGCAGGGCAACTTCCCCGCTGCACTGAGCCACTATCGTGATGCATATGATATTTATAAGGCCTTAGGGCAGGAAGAGTGGCTGGCAATGATCGCCACGAATTTGGGGATCCTGTTCAAAGGACAGGGAGAGTATAAAAAAGTTATACCTTATTACCGTGAGGCCTACGCTATATATACTAAAATCGGTTTCCCTATCGAAGCCGTCTTCTGTGAAACAAACCTCGGTTCTGTCTTTTATTATACGCAGCAATATGACAGCTGTGTATACTATTCTCTTAAAGCTGAAAAAGCTTTAGCAAAACATAATTATACACAAATACAGGCTGTAGCACAGGGAAATGCCGGTTTAGGCTATTTCGGTTTAGGGAAAATCCCGGAGGCGAGACAGTACCTAGAAAAAGCATTGGCAGGGCACCGTAAAAATGACAACAAAAAGGAAATAGCTTTTACCCTGATACACCTTAGCAAGGTCTACAATAAACTCAAACTTCATCACCAGGCTTTCGAATTACTCCTTGAAGCCAAACAACTGGCACAGCAAATAGGCTCTTCAAAGGAGGTAATGGATGCGTCAGAACTGTTGGCAGCTTATCATAAAGCCCGACAGGACTATAGACAGGCGCTATCCGAATATATAGATTATAGCAATGTGAAAGATACGCTGTTTAACCAGGAAAAGATGCAGGCCATCACCAACTATCAATTTCAATATGATACGGAGAAGAAAGAACAACAGATCGAGTTATTGAGCCGGGAGACAGCAATCCAACAGCTCCAGCTCAAACAGCGCACATTGTTGTTGATTTTCGTAATCGGCTTTCTGTCTATCGTTGCGGTGACAGTATATCTTTGGCAAAACCGGCGCAAGATACATTCTGAGGCGAAATTACAACGCGACGCTGCAAAACAGGTATTACAGGCCGAGGAACGTGAGCGGCGGCGAATCGCGACAGACTTGCATGATGGTGTCGGCCAGATGTTGTCTGCCGCTTTGCTCAACCTCAACCAGTCTTTAGACGAAATCCCATCGGGCTCAGAAATGCGTTTATCTGTCGAAAAAGCGCAGACTTTGTTGAGCGAAAGTTATGACGAGATGCGCAGTATTTCACATCAGATGATGCCCAATGCCTTACTAAAGGCAGGACTAGCCTCGTCTATCCGTGAATTTGTCGAGAAAATAAATGGTCCGAAGATTAAAGTCCAACTGGATGTAATCGGCCTAAATCACAGACTTGACGAACAAACTGAAACGGTATTATATCGTTCTATACAGGAAGCGGTAAACAACGTCGTAAAACATGCAGAGGCATCCCAACTCATTCTACAGCTCATTAAAGATGAAGACGGCGTGACCGTCACGATAGAAGACAATGGAAAAGGATTTGATATGAAAAAATTGGGGCGAGCTACAGGTATAGGATTACGTAATATCTATTCGCGTATTGCCCTTATCAACGGGACTGTAGACATCGATTCCGCTATAGGAAAAGGAACATTGTTTGTTATCCATATCCCCAAGAAGGAGTTGCAAGGATAAACATTCAATTGCATATAAAAATGAATTTATCTAAGTTTGGGACAAAACATAGTCCCTTCGTGAAGATTCAAGACATTTTACATCGCTATACGGAACTCGAACAGGTAAGAGCCTTTGTCAAAACCTTACAGGCTAAAAACCCAAAGATACAACTTCAAGGCTTAATAGGCTCATCTGATGCTATGGTTGCTGCTGCAGCCTACCAACTGCAGGGGAGACCTTATATCTTTATTCTACCTAACCATGAGGAGGCTTCATATTTTTTAAGCGACATGGAAAGCCTATTTGACAAACAGATCCTGTTTTTTCCAGCGTCCTATCGTAAGGCCTTTGAGTTCACGCAGCTCGATAGTGCACACGTGTTGCAACGTGCAGAGACATTGAGTGTTTTGAATCATACCTCCGAGCTACCGAAGATTGTCATCACCTATCCCGAAGCTGTCGCCGAAAAGGTTATCAACCGCTCGGACCTGGAAAAAAACACGTTGGAAATCACACAAAATACACGGGTAGACATCGAATTTATCAATGAATTCTTATATGAATATGATTTCGAACGTGTCGATTTTGTTTACGAGCCGGGACAGTTTGCCATACGTGGAGGTATTGTAGATATCTTCTCTTTCTCTAACGATCTTCCTTACCGCATCGAGTTTTTCGGCGATGAAATAGAAAGTATCCGTACTTTCGATATCGAAAACCAACTATCAGTCAGCAAAATACATAGTGTCACCATTGTCCCCAATGTGCAAGCCAAGTTTCTGAGCAACAATCATATCTCCCTATTGGAGTACATAGACCAGGACGCTGTAATATGGCTTAAAGACACACAATACACACTGGATATCGTCCGGGACGGCTATAAAAAAGCTTCCCAGTTCTGGAAAGCCTTATCGGAAAAGGATTTAAAGAATAATCCGGACTGGATGGATCCGCGCTTTGTTTTTTCGGACGATAAGACTCTTAATGCACTGCTTTTTGAGTTTCCGATTGTAGAGTTCGGAAAACAGTATTTTTATCGTACAGAACATACCTTCAAATTCGACATCCACCCTCAACCCTCTTTCAACAAGGACTTTAATCTGTTGATACATAATTTCAAACAAAATGAAAGCCAACGTATCACAAACCTGATCTTCTCCGATTCAACCAAGCAAATTGAACGTATTTACGCTATACTGGAAGATCTTGACAAGTCAGTTTCATTCACCCCTGTATATAAGCCCCTACGTGAGGGATTTCGGGACGACCAATTGCAACTGGCCTGTTATACCGACCACCAGATCTTTGACAGGTACTATAAGTATAAACGCAAGAAAGGTTATGAGCGTTCACAGGCTATCACCTTGAAAGACCTCCGTGAATTAAAACCGGGAGATTATATTACACACATCGATCATGGCGTTGGTAAATATGCGGGACTGGAAAAGGTCGATGTCAATGGCAAACCTCAGGAGATGATCCGGTTAGTATATGCAGATAACGATTTGCTATACGTCAACATCAACTCCCTCAACCGTATTTCCAAATATTCGGGCAAAGAGGGTACCATCCCAAAGATGAACAAACTGGGAACAGATGCCTGGGACAAGCTGAAAAAGACGACCAAGAAAAAGGTTAAAGATATAGCACGGGATCTGATAAAGCTCTATGCCAAGCGGAAAACGCAGCTAGGTTTTGCCTTTACCCCTGATACCTACCTGCAAAAAGAGCTGGAAGCCTCCTTTATCTATGAAGATACTCCCGATCAGGAAAAGGCGACCAACGACGTGAAACGAGATATGGAAACACCTCACCCAATGGATCGGCTCATCTGTGGGGATGTGGGGTTCGGGAAGACAGAGGTAGCAATAAGAGCCGCCTTTAAGGCTGTTGCAGATAGCAAGCAAGTGGCCGTATTAGTGCCGACCACCATATTGGCCTTACAACATTACCGCACATTCTCTGAACGACTAAAGGGTCTGCCGGCGAATATAGATTACATCAATCGTTTCAAAACAAGTAAACAGATCAAAGAAACCTTAAAAAAGCTGGAGGAAGGCCAGATCGATATTATTATCGGCACCCACCGTCTGGTCAGTAAAGATGTGAAGTTCAAGGACCTGGGGTTGATGGTCATCGACGAAGAACAGAAATTTGGTGTTTCGGTCAAAGAAAAGCTGAAAGTTATGCGGGCGAATGTCGACTCCTTAACATTGACAGCGACACCTATACCCCGTACATTGCACTTCTCTTTAATGGGAGCCCGCGATCTTAGTATTATCTCTACGCCGCCACCCAACCGTCAGCCTGTACAAACCGAACTACATGTCTTCAATGAGACGTTAATACAGGAAGCGGTATCGTTCGAGCTGGACCGGGGAGGACAAGTATTCTTCATCCATAATCGTGTCGCAGACCTTCCACAGCTGGGCGCTATGATACAAAAGTTAGTCCCTGGAGCTCGTGTAGGTGTAGCCCACGGGCAGCTGGAAGGTGATGATCTGGAAGATGTGATGCTCAAGTTTATCGATCATGAATATGATGTACTCGTAGCGACGACGATCATCGAAGCTGGTCTGGATATCCCAAATGCAAATACGATTATTATCAATCATGCGCATATGTTCGGCTTAAGTGATTTGCACCAAATGCGTGGGCGCGTAGGACGGTCAAATAAAAAAGCCTTTTGTTATTTACTGAGTCCACCTCTATCAACATTGACCAACGAAGCTTATAAAAGATTGTCAGCTATCGAAGAATTCTCCGAACTGGGTTCAGGCTTCAATGTGGCGATGAGAGACCTGGATATACGAGGGTCGGGCAACTTACTTGGAGCCGAGCAATCCGGATTTATCGCCGAAATAGGCTTTGAGATGTACAACAAAATCCTGGATGAGGCTGTACAAGAGTTGAAGGAAGACGAATTCGGCGATTTGTTTGCGGAGGATCAGGATCGTAGATATGTTTCCTTCACACAGATAGATACCGATCTGGAAGTATTGATTCCGGATGAATATGTAACAAATATTGGCGAGCGCTATAATCTCTATAATGAAATAGCCAAATTGGATAATGAAGACGAGCTACAGGTATTCGAACAGTCCCTTGAGGATCGGTTTGGCCCTATACCTTCTCCGGTACTTGAGCTATTCAACACATTACGACTGCAATGGTTGGGAAAACAAATCGGTTTTGAGAAAATATCTTTTAAGAAAAATACGCTCAAAGGCTTTTTTGTCAACAACCCTAAATCGAGTTATTATGAGTCAGACCAGTTCGGCAAGGTGTTGGCATTCGTACAGTTACATCCCGGCATGAGTAACCTTAAGGAGGTCAAAGGACAACTACGCCTCGCTATCAGCAATGTCAATACGATAACATATGCATTGAATTTATTACACGAGATGATATGATATTTTTCTGAAAAATGCATACTGATTCAATAGACTATTACTTAACTTTGAAAAAACATCAATCATGTCAAAGCTCGAGACCTCGTTAATTCATGAGGGAGAACATTTCAACACGACAAACTCCGTTGTGAGTCCTATTTTTCAGACTTCAACTTATTTTGCAGACGAAAATATTACTTCTTTTGCCCACGCTGCTACGGCTCCTAAATATCCTGAATTTTACCATAGGCACGGTAATCCTACCAATAGTCAGGTTGCCGCGGTAATCGCTAAACTGGAAAAAACAGAAGATGCACTGGTTTTAGCTACAGGCATGGCCGCTATCAGTACTGCGATATTGGCCGCTGTACAGGGGGGAGATCATGTCATCGTGCAAAATGCGCATTACTCTGCTGCATTGATATTTATGCGGGATTTTCTACAACAATACGGGGTAGAAGTTACTTCTGTGGATCAGACAGACAATGCTGCTTTCGAAAAAGCTATACGTCCAAATACCAAATTGATTTATATCGAGACACCTTCCAATCCTAACCTGGATATTACGGATCTCGAATTTATCGGAAAACTGGGACGTGATAAAGGTATCCTAACCATGGTAGACAATACTTTTGCTTCACCTATCAACCAGGTTCCAGCCGACTATGGTATTGACGTTATCGTCCACAGTGCAACAAAATATCTTGGTGGACATAGTGATTTAACGGCAGGTGTTATATGTGGCACAAAAGCTTTTATTGAGAAAGCATGGCATCGGTCACTCGTATTAGGAGCTTCCCTGAGTCCCTTCGATTCATGGTTATTGCTAAGAGGGTTGAAAACCTTGTCTTTGCGCGTACGGCAGATTAATGAAAACACGTTAGCACTTGCCCAATGGTTGTCACAACATTCGTTAATCCAAAATGTAATTTATGTTGGGCTACCTACGCATCCGCAACACGAGCTCGCAAAGAAACAGATGCATGGATTCACGGGTATGCTATGTATTGAAGTGGCAGGAGCAGATGACCAGGAGCAGTTCTCGCGGGCACAAACACTACTCAATAATCTAAAAATATTCAGTAATGCGGTCAGTCTTGGCGGAGTAGAATCACTTATTGCCCATCCAGCCAGCATGTGGGGAGCAAGTCACACGGAAGAACAGCGTAAAAAATCCGGTATTACAGCGGGTTTATTACGTATATCAGTAGGCATTGAACATATCGATGACCTTATAGCCGATATTGATCAGGCATTATCGTAGAGGTGCAATAGTAATTGCACCTCTACCCTTTAATTCAATAGCTCTGCCAGCTTTTCTTCCAATGCAGGCCCCCGAAGATTAGAAGCAATTATCCGTCCTTCTTTATCTAACAGATAATTTTGCGGTATACTTCGAATGGAGTATAGCGGAACAACCTGGGATTCCCATCCTTTTAACTCCGAGACATGTGGCCATTGTCCTAACTGATCGTCTTCGATAGCTTTTAACCAATTCTCTTTACCATTTGGACGGTCCAATGATACGCCAAAGACGGCAAATCCTTTGTCTTTAAACTTATTAAATGCTGCGACGACATAGGGATTTTCATGACGACATGGTCCACACCATGACGCCCAGAAATCAACTAAAACATATTGCCCTCGTAGCGAGGAAAGTGCTATAGGATTGCCACTGGTATCCGGAAGAGTAAAATCAGGTGCCAAGGTACCTACACCCAACTTTATAAGGGACGATATGCGCTCTTGCAACATTTTACCCCTTTGGGTATTTTTATAATTCTCAGGAAGCTTAACAAACGCTTTTTCCATTTCTTTGGCATTATCTGAGTTCAATATATCGCCTATTAGATTTAAAGAAATATAGCTTTTAGGATGATCGATAATATACTGTTGATTGATCGCATGCTGCCGCTCATAAATTTCGGTCATTCTGTTTTGCAGTCCGCCGATAAATGCAGGATCATTCTTTTTTTCATCGGGAGCCTCTCCATATTCTTTATCTAAGGCCAGCATCTGATCATAAATTTCTGCTGTACCTTCTTTGTATTTCGAAAACTCTTCATTCAGTACAGTACCGCTAACATTCGCGTCATTCAAGTTCGTCCCGTTCACTGAGATGACACCTTTGGATAAATAGATTATATTAATCTCATCCGGTTGCACCATATCCTGAAAAGACTTACCATCAGCTGCCAATAATAAGTAAGCCTGCGAAGGTTCCTGCACAACGCCCTGAAACTTAAATTCACCATTGACAACATTTGCCGAATCTATCATTCGCTGCCCCTGATCTTCATATTGCATAAAGATTTTTGCAGGCGCACTAGTTGAACCTATCTTTCCTTTGACCGTATATTCTTCTTGTGCAGACAGTATAACCGGACATACCAATGCACTTACTAATATTATTTTTTTCATATATTATCTTTCTCCTTCTTTGACTACTAACTCTACCAGGCGTTTAATTATTACCAGCGGCCGCTAGCTCCGCCGCCACCGAAACCTCCTCCACCGAAGCCACCAAATCCCCCGCCACCGCCGAAGCCGCCGCCACCAAAGCCTCCCGACCTGTCAGAGCGTCCTCCGCCTCCGAGACCACCGAGCAACATCCACCAAAACAAATCGGAAGATCCCTTGCCACTCATCACCCTTCTTCCTCTGTTATTATTTCCTCCGCCCCCTTTGGATATGAGCGAGATGATAACAAAAATAATAATAAGGATGAGCATGCCGCTCACTCTGCCGCCTTTTTCGGTTTTTTCTTTGGGATCAGCTTTGTATTCGCCTTTAGTATATTTTATAAGTGAGTTTGTCGCTGCATCAAGACCTTCATAATAACTACCCTGCCTGAAGGCGGGTTTGATATCATTCTCAATAATTCGGTAAGCAATGACATCGGGCACTGCCCCCTCTACACCATAGCCGGTCTGTATGGTCACTGCACGGTCACCGATCGCGGCCAATACCACTATTCCATTATTATATTTAGCCTGCCCTACACCCCATTTCTGAGCCAGGCGAACAGCATAGTCTGCAATATCATAGTCTCCTGTCGACTGGATCAAGACAACAGCTATCTGTGTAGATGTACTATCATCGAATGCAACCAGCTTACGCTCCAGGGCATCTACTTCTCCCGCACTCAATGTGCCTGTAAAGTCACTCACCAACCTATTCGGTGCAGCGGGAAAATCCTGCGCCTGCGTCGTTAACAGACATCCCATCCATACGATGGATACCAACAGATATCGAAATCCTCTTTTTATATTATTTTTAATGTTTTCCAAAATAAATGTCGTTTGGTAGTTCATTCACATCATCCTCTTCTCGCGGAAAATATTGCTGGAGCTGTATCCCGGCATTTTTTATACCTGCGACTAATCCACCCGCAAAATCTCCCATTTTAAAAAAAGACACCATTTCATTTTTAGTACATTCCCAAAAATCCTTTTCGACCTTTCTATCAATACCTATATCTCCGATGATGGCAAACTGATGGTCAGCAATTGCCAAATAAATTAAAACTCCGTTTCGTAATGCGGTATTATGCATTTCTAACTCACCAAAGTAGTTCACCGCTTTATCCAACACATCTTCCTGCCCTACAGAGTTTTCTACAACAACCCGTATTTCACCTGATGTGAGATTTTCAGCAACACTAATAGCGTGGACTACTTTCTCTTGATCTTCCGAACTCAATAAAGCCATAGGAATAAATTAAAAAAAGATGAATAATGAGGTTCCTCACCATTCATCTTTGTTATATCATGATATATACATTTAAAATGAAACAGTAGGCGCCTTGTCAGCACCCTCCTGCGCCTGGAAAGTTCCCTTTGCTTTGAATCCAAAGATACTTGCCATAATATTGTTCGGGAAGCTCCTTACGGTAGTGTTATAATCCTGCACCGCTTCATTGTATGCTCTACGCTCTACAGTAATCCGGTTTTCTGTACCCTCTAATTGTGCCTGAAGTTCCTGGAAATTGGAATTTGCTTTCAAATCCGGGTAAGCTTCTACCGAGACCAATAGACGGCCTATAGACTGAGATAAAGCATCTTGTGTTTTTTGATACTCCGCAATAGCTTCTTCGGAAAGATTAGATGGATCGACAGTCACGGAAGTCGCTTTTGCCCTCGCTTCCACTACAGCAGTCAAAGTACCCTGTTCATGCTCCGCAGCACCCTTTACAGTAGCTACTAAATTGGGGATAAGGTCTGCACGACGTTGGTAAGTGTTTTCAACCTGTGCCCATTTTGCCTTTACATTTTCGTCTTTTGAAACCATGGTATTGTATCCACAAGAACTAAAAGAAAGGGCTGTAAATAAACCCATTAAAGCGATTAATACTCTTTTCATGTATAATTTATTTTTTTATATTTTATGCTTTAGTCTTTCAGCGGTAGACAAGAGACCACCACTGAAAGTCTAAAGCTTACAGCCCTAAAAATACAAATAAGTATTAATATCTTTGTAAACTTTTTGGGATAAATACCCAATATGATCTATATGCAGCAAGAAATAGAACTAGCAATTGCTCCGGATTTCATTTACAATGAAGCTTATATTAAAGAGCAGGGAGCAAAAAAATTAAAACTTCCTCTCTCACGCATTAAAGGTTACCATATTCAAAAGCGGTCTATTGATGCCCGTGGACGTCAGGCAATCTACCGCATTAAAGCAATCTTTTATATTGACGAAGAACCTGTCCCGCACACTTTCACTTCTGTGTTAAAAAATGTACATGACGCTCCGCCGGTGATTATCATTGGAGCGGGACCTGCCGGGCTTTTTGCGGCATATCGATGCGTCGAACTGGGGTTGAAGCCTATCGTCGTCGAACGCGGAAAAGAAGTTCGCGACCGAAGAAGGGATTTGGCCAAAATAAATAAAGAAGGTGTTGTCAATCCCGAATCCAACTATTGTTTTGGAGAAGGCGGAGCAGGCACATATTCAGATGGAAAATTATATACGCGATCTAACAAAAGAGGAGATGTCAATAAAGTCCTCTCCATCTTTGTCGAGCATGGAGCAGATCGGGATATATTAGTGGACGCCCGGCCACATATTGGCACCAACAAGCTTCCCCATGTCGTTGAAAGCATACGCAACCGCATATTGGAATTGGGCGGTGAGATTCTTTTTGACACCAAAGTTATCGATATCCATACCGCATTTGGACAGGTGACAGGTGTACAAACTGCTACGGGCAGCACATTAGAAGCTAAACATATTATTTTAGCGACAGGGCACTCGGCACGTGATATTTTTGAATTATTCCGTCGCAAAAACTGGCTGTTGGAAGCTAAACCTTTTGCGTTAGGCGTACGTGTCGAACATCCACAGCAGATCATCGATCAAGCACAATACCACTGTAGCATCCGCCCTGAAAACCTCCCCCCTGCCTATTATAGCCTTGTCGAGCAAGTAGATAATAGAGGAGCTTTTTCTTTTTGTATGTGTCCGGGAGGTATCATTGCACCCTGCGCCACTGATGCAGACGAAATTGTCGTCAACGGCTGGTCGCCATCTAAGCGGAACAATCCCCACGCGAACTCCGGCACTGTCGTCCAAATCAACATGGAGGACGTACCACATAGTCTGACAGATGCCTTTGCTCTACTGGATTTCCAGGCGCACATCGAGCGGAAGGCTTTCCACCTTGGTGGAGGTAACCTCGTCGCTCCGGCACAACGCATGGTTGACTTCGTTGAGAACCGCGTTTCAAACGACCTTCCTGTCAACTCGTATAAACCTGGCACCCGCTCTGTCGATCTTAATGAGATCCTGCCGGCCTTTATACATCATACCTTACGTCGTGCCCTGCCTCTTTTTGGAAAAAAGATGCACGGATACTATACAAATGAAGCAATTTTGGTTGGTGTAGAATCGAGAACTTCGTCACCTATACGCATTCCCCGCCATAAAGAAACCTTAGAGCATCTCCAAATCGGGGGATTATACCCTTGTGCTGAAGGTGCAGGCTATGCGGGAGGAATCGTCTCCGCGGCTATTGATGGAATAAATTGTGTGGAGGCTATTCAAAAATATTATTAATTGCTCTTGACAAGAATAGGATTAAGTTATATTTTTGTACCACACAAAAAGCGAAAGTAGCTCAGTTGGTAGAGCACAACCTTGCCAAGGTTGGGGTCGCGA
>JBEBVG010000017.1:0-30304 GCA_040392845.1 Sphingobacterium sp.
CGGAAGTCGCACGATCGTTGCCACGGATTTCACGTGTCGTCGTTCCGGTACGTCGTGACGCTGTTCTGCTGTTGTCGCGGTCCGGCCTGTAGATCGATACTGTTCTTTTGTCCATGCGTGAAGCTCCCGGACGTGCCGACTGACGTACATTATGTACTTGTATACGGCGGCCTATAGTTCTTTCCATGTCGCGACGTGATGGTCCTCCATGGTAATGACGGTTATTAACGATATAGGTATTGTTTATGATCGTTGTACGATTGTATATATTGGTACGACCTATGTGGCTGTAGCGATATATATCCCGTGCATAGATCCGTCTTGTAGGGGCAAAGATCCAAAGATTTATCGGAATGCCTACCGAAACATGTACGCCTACCCGTGGCATCATCGGTGCCCATCCGTAATAACCGTTACCCGAACGCCAGTCTACCCAAGCCGGCCCCCATTCATAGCCTGGTATCCATCCCCACCCCCTATAAGAGGTGTGTACCCATCGCCCATAGTGGAATGGCGCCCACCCCCAGGCATAGTTTGATACCCAGGTATTGCCATATTCTGTCATGGCCCAATAGCCATTGGTATTATATGGGCGAAAGCCTGCAGAAACATTTGGAAACCAGATGTCACCATAATGAGGATCGTTTTCCCAAAAACCATAAGGGGACAACTCGTTATAGAAAAGATCGAGTGATACTTCTCCGTAGCCTTGGGCCTGTGCTTTCGGCAAAGAAAGAATACTAACTAGCATAATAACGGCTACCGTTATGATTGATGCGATGGATCTATTTTTCATGGCTCTATCTGCTTAAGTGTAACTTCAATTTTGGTAGTATGACAGTATCCTCCCCTCAAGGGTTTAAAAGAGGTATGGCACAATGCACTTGTGTTGCTGTTTTGTTACAAAGAATGAAAACGAGATAAAATTTCGACTTAAATAGTGACATGTATCACATTTATTTGCATTGTATATCATTAGAATGTCATCAAACTGTCTCTACTTTTACTTCGGAAAAAATCAACACGAAGACTCATGTATTTAGAGCAGTTTAATTACGACAACAAGATTGTCCGCAATTTCGGAATTGCAACGGTCGTCTGGGGTATTATCGGAATGTCCGTCGGACTGATGATCGCCTTACAGCTGATATGGCCGGCGATGAATTTTCTTAATCAATATACGACTTTCGGTCGTGTACGTCCCGTGCATACGAACGCAGTGATATTTGCATTTGTCGGGAACGCCATCTTTATGGGAGCTTATTATTCGCTACAGCGGGTACTTAAAGCCCGGATGTTCAGTGACATGCTGAGCAAGGTCCATTTCTGGGGATGGCAGCTTATCATTGTCGCATCGGCCATAACCCTTCCGCTGGGTTACACGACATCGCATGAGTATGCGGAGATGGAATGGCCTATCGACATCGGAATTACGATCATCTGGGTAGTCTTCGGTATCAACATGTTCGGTACGATCATTAAACGTCGTGAACGCCACATGTACGTGGCGGTATGGTTCTATATTGCCACATTTGTCACTGTTGCGGTATTGCATATTGTCAATTCTATCCAGCTTCCGGTAGGTATGTGGAAGAGCTTCTATGTCTATGCCGGTGTGCAGGATGCATTGGTACAATGGTGGTATGGACACAATGCTGTCGCTTTCTTTTTGACAACGCCATTTCTTGGTATGATGTATTACTTTTTGCCCAAGATGGCAAACAGGCCGGTATATTCCTATAAGTTGAGTATTCTTCACTTCTGGTCCCTGATATTTATTTACATCTGGGCAGGTCCACACCATTTGCTTTATACGTCATTGCCGTCGTGGGTGCAGTCTTTAGGTGTCGTATTTTCGGTCATGTTGATCGCACCGTCATGGGGAGGAATGATCAACGGTTTGCTGACCCTGCGTGGCGCGTGGGACAAGGTGCGGACAGAACCGGTGTTGAAATTTATGGTTGTGGCGTTGACCTGTTATGGTATGGCCACCTTCGAAGGGCCTATGCTGTCGCTGAAGCAGGTCAATGCAATTGCGCACTTTACAGACTGGATCGTGGCGCACGTACACGTGGGTGCTTTGGGATGGAATGGATTTATGACATTTGCGATACTGTACTGGCTGATACCCCGTATATATAAGACACAGATTTACTCAAAGAAATTAGTCAATGTACACTTTTGGATAGGTACCTTGGGTATTTTATTCTACGCTATTCCCCTATACTGGGCAGCGGTAGTACAGGGATTGATGTGGAAAGAATTTACACCTGAAGGTGTGTTGAAATATCCAAACTTTCTGGCTACAACATTAGAAATTCTTCCTATGCATATGATGCGTGCATTAGGTGGAGCATTGTACCTGTCGGGTGCCATTATGATGACCTATAACCTGGTCCGCACGATGAAGAAAGGTAAGCTTGTGGCCGATGAGGCTGCTGAAGCACCTGCATTAGAGCCGGTACGCGTAACTGAGCGTTCTTCGCACCGTCGTTTGGAGCGTAAGCCGGTATTATTTATGGTGTTGGCATTGATCGCTATATTGATCGGGGGTATCGTCGAAATGATACCTACATTTACTATTCAGAGTAACGTGCCGAAGATTAAAAGCGTGCAGCCTTATACCGCACTGGAGCTGCAGGGACGGGATCTCTATATACGTGAAGGTTGTGTCAATTGTCACTCGCAGACTGTCAGACCTTTCCGTTCAGAAACTGCACGGTACGGCGAATACAGTAAAGCAGGAGAGTTTGTCTACGATCTACCGTTCTTATGGGGTTCGAAGCGGACCGGACCCGATTTGCATCGTATAGGTGGTAAATATCCGCATAAATGGCACTTCGATCATATGCTGGACCCGACAATTACCTCTCCGGGAAGTATTATGCCGGCTTATCCGTGGCTGATTGATCAGCAGTTGGACAACAGTTCGCTGAAAGCAAAAATGAATGCCATGCGCGTTCTTGGTGTCCCTTATTCGAATGAAGATGTCGAGAATTCACTGGACGATGTTGCAAAGCAAGCTGCTGAAATTACAAAAGATCTTGCTGCAAATCAGGTAGAAGTACAGTCAGATCGGGAGATTATAGCGCTTATTGCCTATTTGCAACGGTTGGGTACAGATATTAAGGCTGAGCCGAAAACGGCAACGGCGAACGAACAGAAATAGGGTGGTGATTAAAAATAGAAAAATAGCATGTTCAAGCAAATAACAAATCTACAGGGTGACGAGATCTATTTGATCATTTCACTCTGGATATTCATCGTCTTTTTTGTAGCAGTAGGGTGCATGTTGTTCTTTATGAAAAAGGACCATATCCAGTACATGAAAGATCTACCATTCGATGGATCGGAGCAAGAAAACGATTACTCACCTGAAGAACAGAAGAAACCATGAGTTTATATTTATCAGCAGCAGAAGCAACTGTAGCACCCGCAACCAGTTGGTTGTCCGGTTCAGGAAATATATATATAGATATTTTGATTGTCACATTCGCAGTGGTGATGGTGGCGTTGCTCGCCTTTGCGGTCGTTATCCAACGTGCGATGCGTTCTATCCTGCAGATTACCATGCCCGAAGCCATCGAGAAAGAAGCAGAGAAAGCACGGGCAACACAGGTGGAACGACGTGAAAAGTGGAAAAATACCTGGAATAATATCTTGGGATTACATCGTCTGGAAGAAGAGAAGGACATCATGATCGATCATGAATACGATGGCATTGTCGAGCTGGATAATCCAATTCCTGTGTGGTTTAATGTCTTATTCTATTCGACTGTGGTCTTTGGATTTATATATTTATTGGTATACCATGTCTTTGGATGGGGAATGAACCAGGATCAGGAATACCTGCATGAAGTCGCTCTGGCCGAAAAGGCAAAGCAGGAATATCTGGCACAATCTGCCAGCCTGGTTGATGAAAGCTCGGTAGAATTTAATGCGGCAATGGCGCCGGCAGGTAAGGCTATATTTATGGCAAACTGTGCTGCCTGCCATGGAAGCAATGGTGAGGGTACTATTGGTCCTAACCTGACAGACCGGCATTGGCTACATGGCGGAGAGATTAAAGATATCTTTAAGACAGTGAAGTATGGTGTGCCCGAAAAAGGCATGGTCCCTTGGGAGCAGACTTTGACACCGGCACAGATCGCCGAGGTGAGTAATTATATCATTACGTTGCGTGATACCAATCCAGCGAACGCGAAGGCTGCTGAAGGTGTAGAAGTGAAAGCCTACGAGTCAGAAGGTGGGGGAGCTGCAGTGGCCACAGATGACGCAGCGAATGAGTAATAGATGGTATTAATATTTAATTTTTGAAAGTGTTATGGGAGTAGGGGCAAATGGAAAGAGAGCTGGTCAACCCAACCAAAAGAAGAAACGACAGTGGTTATATGTGAAAAAGCCTGGGGGCAAATTTTACAATTATCGACAGGTAGTGGGGTATGGTTTGCTGGTATTTCTTCTTGCCGCTCCTTTTATCAGGATAGGAGGGAATCCTTTCCTGATGTTTAATATCATTGAGCGAAAATTTTCAATATTTGGTAATATATTTTACCCTCAGGATCTGCATATCTTCGTGTTTGGTACGTTGATTATCATGGTCTGTATTGTCTTGTTTACGGCGGTATTTGGAAGAGTATGGTGTGGGTGGACTTGTCCGCAGACCATATTTATGGAATTGGTCTTTCGGCGTATTGAATACTTGATCGAGGGCGACTGGACACAACAAAGAAAGTTGGATGAAGGCCCTAATACGGATGCCAAAGCGTGGAAAAAATTGCTTAAACATACTATTTTCCTGGCGATTTCTTTTATCATTTCCAATATCTTCCTGGCTTATATCATCGGCGTGGATGCGCTTTTCCGCATTATGACCGACCCCGTTGAGCAGCATATCGGTGGATTTATCGCTATCCTCATCTTCACGTTGACATTTTACGGTGTCTTTGCGTATGTGCGGGAGATAGTATGTACAACCATATGTCCCTATGGACGGTTGCAGGGGGTACTTTTGGATGAACAAAGTATGACGGTGGCTTATAATGATAAAAGAGGAGAGCCGCGGGGAAAATTGAGGAAAGGAGAGACAGATGGAGATAACGGTGATTGTATTGATTGTAATCTGTGTGTGCAGGTATGTCCTACGGGAATTGATATCCGGAATGGGATACAGATGGAATGCGTGAGTTGTACTGCCTGTATCGATGCCTGTGATGCGGTCATGGAGAAAATCAATAAGCCGAAGAGACTGATAGGCTTTTATACGCTGGGTGAAATTGAAGGTAAGGGCGAATTCAGGAAAAATAAAACCCGGCAAGTGATTTATACCGGTATATTGGTATTTTTGATCGGGATATTTGGTTACATGATCTTTAGCCGCTCGGAGATCGGGGGATCTTTATTGCGGGCTACGGGTAGTACTTATCAGCTACGCCCCGATGGTACGGTCAGCAACCTTTATACGTTGGAGCTGATTAACAAGAGCGGTCATGAAATAGGTTTTGAACTGGTGCCCGAAAATCCTGACCTGCAGCTGCAATTGGTCAACAAGATCCATAAACTGGCTAAAGACGGGTCAGCAAAAATGAGCTTTTTCCTGATCGGAAAGCGGGAGAATGTGCAAAGCTATAAAACAAAGGTAAGTGTCCATGTGATGTCGGAGGGTAAGGTGGTCGAAAAAATGAAAACGACATTCATCGCACCTCCGGGATCTTAAAGTAAAGTTATGGGAGTGATGGTGGTTATAACTTCGTAACTTTAAAATACAGAAACTATGAATTGGGGAATGAAGATTGTGGTCGGCCTGGCTACATTTATGTTATTTATTATTGGAGCAGGAGTCTATATGATTACTCAGGACTCGGATTCATTGCTGGATGAAGATTACTACGAAAAAGGTCTGGCCTATGATGAAGTATATGAGCGTAAGCAGAATTTGGTAGATGATCGGGCTAAGCCTATTGTTCGACTGGAGAATGATACATTAATTATTATTTTTACAGGTGTGGGGAATAAAGGACAGCTTTCCTTTAAACGTCCTTCTGATGGCCAGCAGGATAAAAAAATCCCATTTTATACGGCTACAGAAGTTTTTAAACTTCCTGTCACGTCTTTTTCTAAAGGAAGCTGGCTTCTGGAAATTTCATGGGAACACAATCATAAGACATATATAGATACTCGTACGGTATACATACAGTAAATACAGATGACTTACCATTACTTGGCTTTCTTTATGGGTTTGTTTGGCAGCGTGCATTGTGCGGCAATGTGTGGGCCTTTACTTATCGCCATCCAGGGCGGTCAGACGATATCGTGGAAGCAGACGTGGAATAAATTACTCTACCAGTTTGGACGTATCATGACTTATGGCAGCATCGGTTTGCTTCTGGGTGGACTTGGTAGCCTGGCTGTTATCCAGGGAGGACAGCAATTTCTTTCGATCTTTACAGGGGTAGTGCTGATAGGATTAGGTCTTTTTTATGCCGTGGGAAAAAAATCGGCCGGTATTGCGCGTTTTCAGACACGGGCCATCCAACCGTTTGTGAAGATGATGGGCAGATGGCTTTACAGGCCGGGAGGGTCTCTTGTGGCTGGTGTACTTAACGGCATATTGCCTTGTGGCATGGTGTATATGGCCTTAGCCTCTGCAGTACATGCCGATGGCCTGCTGAATAGCTGGCTTTTTATGTTGCTTTTTGGCTTAGGTACCTTACCGTTGATGTTGGTGTTCTCTTTCGGTGCAAACTTTTCCAGGCGGCTGATTCAGGGACGCTTTGCCAAGCTTCTCCCTGTGCTATACCTGATTATGGGTGCTTGGTTTATATTAAGAGGAGCTAACCTGGATATTCCCTACCTCAGTCCACTGATACATGTCGATGGAGCAATCCAGTGTTATTAGTAGTTGTGTAGTTACACGGTTACAAAGTTACACGGTAACACACAGTTATATAGTTACACGGTACGGAGTGACAATGGCCTTCGTAACCTCCATAACTTTGTAACCTTATAACTCTGTTAACTTTGTAACCTCACAATATATCGATAGCGCAAAAAAAGCAATAGGGAAGATGTCAACAGCCCTAATGTAAGTCCGTACCATACCCCTTGTATGCCCCAATCTAAAGAAACACCCATGAGATATCCACTAGGTAGTCCTATAATCCAATAAGCAACAAACGTGATCAATGTTGGTATATTGACGTCACCCATGCCACGCAGTACACCTAGTCCGACAACCTGCGTACCATCAAAAAGTTGGAAAAGACCTGCGATGATCAATAGCTGTGCAGAAAGGGTGATGACGGCTGCATCTTTACTGATCAGTAGGGGTAGCTGTTGATTGAAGATGGCAAATAATAAAGCCGTGAAAACCATGAAGACGAGTACCAAATGATACGATACAGTCGCAAATCGTTGGAGTCGGAACAGGTTGTTATTACCAAAGCTATTCCCCACTTTAATGGTCGCCGCGGCTGCAATGCCACTGGCCATCATGTAGGTCATGGCTGCCAGGGTGATGGCTACCTGGTGAGAAGCCTGCTCTAAAGCACCGATTTTTCCTGCTATCAATGAAGCACCGGCAAAAGCACCTATTTCGAATACATATTGCATGGCTACGGGAGTGCCTATACGTAGTATGTTTTTTATTCTATTGTATTCCAGTGAAATAAAATTAAAATGCTGGATATACTTTTGAAAATACCTGGAGCGTAAAACATATACCATCATGACCAACATCATCAGTATGCGGTCAATGAGGGTGGCTATTCCCACGCCACGTATACCCATTGGTGTAAAGCCGAACATGCCTTTAACGAGGATAATGGCGATGATGACATTTAGGACATTGCCCCAAATGGTAATCTGCATGGCCTGCCGGGTAAACCCCAGTCCCTCTGCAAATTGTTTGAATGTGTTGAAAACCATCAACGGGATGATGGATAATGCCAGGAGAAGCAGATACGGCTTTGCTTCCCGTACAACGAGCGGATCCTGATCGGTGTGCATCATGGCATACATAGAGCCGTAGTAGACGAGGCAGAACAATAAAATGCCGGAAATGAGGTTGATCCAGAAGCTGTTGGAAAGAAGCTTCGCACATTCGACAGGATTTGACTTGCCATTTTCCTGGGCAATCAATGGCGTAAGCCCATAGGAAATCCCCAAGCCAATGACTAAAACGATCATAAAGACGGAATGAGCCAGTGACACTGCAGCTAGCGGAATTGTTCCGGCAAAATGCCCTACGATCATCGTGTCTGCTGTCTGGACCAACGTATGGCCCAACTGGGATATCACCACAGGCCCTGCCAAGGTCAATGTGCTCAAATAATACGATCGGTGTGCTCTCTTTCTCTCACGCATACTACACTACTATTTTGGCCTGCAAAGGTACGAAGATTAACGTATCGGGCGAGTAGTGTCCCAACATTTGTTTCTAAATAATTACAAACAAGTGTTGCCGAAAAAAAAATATACACTTACCTTAGCCTATTGTAAAGAAGATAAATATAGGATGGAATTAGCATTTTTAAACATTGGTACGCAGGAAATGTTTGTCATTGTGGTCGTTGTCTTGTTGCTGTTCGGTGGGAAAAAATTGCCCGAATTAGCAAGAGGACTAGGCAGGGGCATTCGGGAGTTTAAAGATGCGTCAGAAGGAATTAAAAAAGAAATAGCTGACCAGATCAATAACTTTGAAAAGGATCTGGATGTCACCGCAGAGGATAAGAAATATGATCCGCCTACATCCGATGATGTGTATAGTGAAGAAGTCAATGAGGGCGAAGCCGAAGAAGCAGTGGCAGGTACGGATACGGCTGAACCGGAGAAAAGTCTTCCTCAATTCACGACCCCGGAAAATACCTATCAACACGACCCGGGCGCACATCCTGTCGATGAAACAGAATATTATAAATACGGCTATAGCGATCATTTTGCTCCCGATCAATCTGCGGACGAGCATATAGCAGAAGGATCTGTAGAGGACACCGGTAAAGCCGATGATAAATCTTCTGAGCAAGCTTAAAACAACCACTCGACTACCTTATATTTTATGTTGCACGAAATTATTATTTCGAACGAATTGTCGTTGACCGATAAGCAGGTCAGGACAACGATAGCTCTTTTGGATGAAGGAGCTACGATTCCCTTTATTTCACGCTATCGCAAAGAGCTCACCGGTAGTCTGGATGAAGTACAGATTACGGCGATAAGAGACCGTATACAGCAGTTGTGGGAGCTGGACAAAAGAAGAGAAGCGGTTATAAAATCTATTACGGAGCAAGGAAAATTGACAGCTGAGCTGGAAGCACAGATCAACGCAGCTGAAACTATGGCGGCTTTAGAAGATATATACTTACCTTATAAACCGAAGCGTAAGACGCGGGCATCGGTGGCACGTGAAAAGGGTTTGCAGCCCTTAGCTGATTTTATTTTGGAGCAGCAGGCAGGCGATATAGATTTGCAGGCCGAGGCCTATATTAATGCAGATCTGGGTGTAGCGGATAAAGACGAAGCACTAGCCGGAGCACGGGATATTATTGCGGAAGTGATAGCAGAAGATGCTGATGTGCGCGCACGTGTCCGCAAAGTGTTTTTGGAGAAGGGAATATTTGTTTCACGGGTCGTACCGGGCAAGGAAGAAGCGGCATTGAAGTATAAAGATTATTTTGAATGGGCCGAACCGCTTGTTTCTGCACCATCACATCGGGTGTTGGCCATGCGCCGTGGCGAAAAGGAGGAGTTGCTATATATGGATATTAAGGTGGAGGAAGAAGATACCTTGCCACTGATCGAAAAGCTTTATATTAAGGGGGTAAACGAAGCAGCCACACAGGTTCGGATGGCACTTCAGGATGGTTACAAACGCTTATTGAAACCCTCTATGGAGACGGAAGTAAGGGTGTTGACGCGGCAGAAAGCGGATGAAGAGGCTATAAAAGTGTTTACAGACAATGTACGTCAGTTGTTGTTAGCTGCACCGTTAGGTCAAAAACGTCTTTTGGCAATAGACCCTGGATTTCGTACGGGCTGTAAAACGGTTGTGTTGGATGCACAAGGCAATTTACTGGAAAATACAGCGATATTTCCACATACCGGATCTGGTGGTGCGGCAGAAGCGGAAAAAACAATCCGGCATTTAGTGGATAAACATGCAGTCGAAGCTATAGCGATCGGAAATGGAACGGCAGGACGTGAAACGGAAGAGTTTGTCCGTAAGCTTGGCTTGACGGGAGCTGCAATCGTGATGGTCAACGAAAGCGGAGCTTCTATCTACTCTGCTTCCGATGTGGCACGGGAAGAATTCCCCGATCAGGATGTAACAGTACGCGGTGCTGTGTCCATTGGTCGTCGCCTGATGGATCCTTTGGCCGAATTGGTGAAAATAGACCCTAAATCTATTGGTGTGGGGCAGTATCAGCATGATGTCGATCAGCAGAAGTTGCAGTCTGCTCTGGACGATACAGTCATGTCGTGTGTGAATGCTGTCGGTGTGGAGTTGAATACAGCATCGAAGCAGATTTTATCTTATATTTCAGGATTAGGGCCTGCATTGGCACAGCAGATTGTCAATTACCGGAAGGAAAATGGCCCATTCAGCTCCCGTAGAGAATTGAAGAAAGTTCCTCGTTTGGGAGAAAAGGCATTTGAACAAGCTGCGGGTTTTTTGCGTATTCGCAATGCCAAGCATCCGCTGGATGCATCAGCTGTACACCCCGAACGCTATACTTTGGTCGAACAGATGGCAGAGGATCTTGGGGTGACGGTACCTGAATTGATGAAAGAGGAGGCATTACGCAAACAGATTGACTTACGGAAATATACGAGTGAGGAAGTCGGCATGCCGACTTTAAACGATATACTTGCCGAATTGGCAAAACCGGGCCTGGATCCACGGGAGCAGTTTGAAGCTTTTTCATTCACCGATGGTGTAAATGCAGTTTCTGATCTTCGTATAGGGATGAAGTTGCCGGGCATTGTTACTAATATTACGAATTTTGGTGCTTTTGTAGATATCGGTGTACACCAGGATGGTCTGGTCCATTTGAGCCAACTGGCGAACCGGTTTGTATCTGATCCGCATGAGGTTGTCAAAGTGCAGCAAAAGGTAGTGGTCACGGTGGTAGATGTGGACGAGAAGCGAAATCGTATCAGCCTGTCGATGAAAACAGCCGAAAAGGCGCCCGGCAAGCGTGTAGAGAAGAAAGAAAATAAGGAACATCAAACAGATATGGCTGCTAAGCTGGCTGCATTGGCCGGGAAGTTTAAGTAACATATAAATTGTCCGAACGTTCGGGCATTTTATATGTTACTAGCAGATTTTTTGTTATTTTTAGTCCGATGACTTTAGTAGAATTTAGACTTACGCTTTCGAACGAAGAGCCTCCTAAACATCTTGGTATACCATTGAAAGCACTTTGGTACGATGCAAAAGGAGACTGGCAGACGGCACATAGTATTGTCGACCGATTAGAAGACAGCATATCGGCACATGTGCACGCCTATCTGCATCGGGTAGAAGGTGATTTGTGGAATGCCCGATACTGGTATAATCGCGCGAAGCAGCTAGAGTTTACGGGAAGCCTGGAGGAGGAATGGGATTATCTGGTAGAGAAGTACAGTTAGGCCTCAGTTCTTTTTCCTTTTGTTCCACCAGACCAAAAAACCTGTAACAGGTAAACTGGCACAGATCAGACTCACGAGAAAAGCAAGGATTTTACCCGGTAATCCCAATACTACACCTACATGGATGTCATAGTTCATCATGGCAAGGCGATCTGCGAATTTCGCTTCGCTAAACTTGCTTCCATCCATCTCCAATGGTTTGAGTGTGTAACGGTCATAAAAATATGCGCTTTGGTTATAGTAAGAACCATAGTCGTGGTAGACCAGTATTTCATAAGAGTCATCCTCATCATGCAGAATAGGGGTCATATACATGCCACCGATCTTGTCCACTTGTTTTATCGTAGCATACCATGCACTGTCAAGCGGCGAAAGAGAAGATTGCCATATACGGTCTTTCTGAGAGAGATCAGAATGCGGATGGTGATGTCCTTCTTTAATTTCACCACCGGAAGTAATGAAATATAGAGCCTTGTCAAACCAGGTGAAGCTCCATACCAAACCAGTCACAGCCAATGCGAAGGCTAAGAGCAAACTATAGAATCCCAGTACATTGTGCAGATCGTAGTTGACTCGTTGGAAGCTTGCCTTCCATTTGATTTTGAAGCTTTTATCCTGCGTACCGCGGTTCCACTTCTTAGGCCACCACATGATTATACCTGTAATCAACAATAACAAGAAAACAAGTGTCGCTATCCCTACAATAGGTCTTCCGATGTGATAGGGTAGCCAAAGGGCCCGGTGTCCATCGATGATAAAACGAAAGAAATCAAATTCGCCACCTCCGATAGTCTGTTGTTTTTTTAGAAATTTGCCGGTATAGGGGTTCATAAAAACGGCAGTAAACGTACGCTTGCCATTTTCCATACCGGAATATCCGATAGCCGCAGCTCCTTTCTCATTGCTGTATGTTAATCCGCTAGGCTTTCCCTCCGGCATATATTTGGCCGCTGTATCTAAGAGCTGGCTTGGCGGTACGAAACCACTTGGCTGAACCTCCACGAAACGCCAAGGCTCCAATGCGTCTTTGATCTCCTGCTGGAATGCATAAAAACAACCCGTGATACTGACGATAAATACGATTATACCCGATACAAGACCCAACCACAGGTGTAGCCAGTCGTTGATACGTCTGAATAAACTTTTGCCTCTCTTCTTTGCTTTAGATCTCATCTCAAAACAAATTCCGATGCCCGTTATGCAGGGCACCGGAATTTATAAATTTTATTGTCGTCCTTATTTTATCTTTCCTATACCACCGACAAAGGATGCGTCTACCTTTGCACCTTTGCGTATTGTAGCATTACTCACGTCTATTTCATAAATATTCAAGACTGCGTCTACAGTAGCGGCAGCGTAGACTTTGCCGTTTTTATGGTAAGCTGCAAAGCTTCGTCCGCCATTGCCACTGAATGTGGGGGACCCCGCTACAGCAGTGATCTTTTTAGCCGACAGATCAACAATAGCAAACTTAAGATTGTCATCAGCCCATTGGCTCGCTTGCTCACCTGTACTTACTGTTGCAAACAATTTATTGTTGCCGATATAAATGGCATGTACGATCCGTCCGCCATTCGCTACGTCTTCAGTTTTGAATATGTAGTTGTCGTCGAATTCAGAAGTTCCTGCAGCAATCTTCAATACCGCGGGATCTTTTGTCCAGTCAGAATACCCGAATCCACCATGTGAAATCGTATAAATGTCGCCTGATTCTGTGGCGAAAATACCTGATCTGGTATTGAAAGCTCCGGCAGGACCTGTACGTTCATCTTCGATGATTTTCTCCAATTCGAACTCAGGGTAGCTATACACAGCTACATAGACCCTATCTGTCTTTTTTGTTTTCCACCCTTCGGAGTCGAATGGCAGAATGGTCTGGAAAGCTTGGTTCCCACGGATGGCCACTCCGGTATGTAATATCCATTCATCGTCGATAGGGAAATTTTCCTTATTGATCGCCACCTTTTCGGTACGGGTGATGGTATTGGATGCGACATTGACCGTAATAAAAGAAAGATCAGTTCCTTCAGAAGGATCTGAAGGAAGTGTGACGGCCAGTAAAGACCTACCGGTACCGTCTAGATCTTGCGAGTCTACCGGTCTAGCTTCCAAATTCAACCCAGTTTTTATGCCTAACCATGGCGTATTATCGTAGTAGGTATTTACATCGGTTAGTCCCAATCCTCCGATACTAAAAAAAGAATTGCCTATTTGAGCATAATCTCTGTAACCCTCTTGTAGGATTCCGTTATTGATAAGCGATACTGTTCCAGTCATCAAGTCTTCCACCGGCACGACATAGTTGTTGGTCGTACCTTCTGTAGTCGTCACTCCGAGCCCCAGCAAATAGGCTGTATCGCCTATTGGGATCCCTGTATCGCCATTGTCTTCATCTTTACACGATGCGACGGCTATAGCGATGGCTACACATAAGCTGCTTTTTAATATTTGTTTTAGTTTTAAAGTATTCATCACTTCATTATTTAATTTATGTATAAGATTTATTGTATTATAAAGTATCGTAATTTGACAAAAAACGAGCGTCCGGGTTTTTGGAGTTTGTAATTGTCGTATAGTTTGCTGTCTGCCAAGTTTTTGCATTCCAGGGCAATTGTGTATTTCCCATTGCTAAGAGCATAGTCAGCAAGAATGTCATGGGAGAGCTGTCTTGGAATATCGTCTTGGTTATTGCGGCCAATCTGGTTGGGTGTCAGGTAATATTTTTCGATATAGCTGAGATTATAATTCAGGCTAAGGACATTATTGCTGCTCCCTGACGGGTGGAGACGGGTGCCTAAGTTCACATTTCCAAATAGATAAGGCATATTTTGCAGACGGTAACCATAGTTTAGATTTGGACTACGGGTGGTACCTGTCAGATTTTCACTGACCAGAAACTCCCGTCGATCAATTATATTCTGATAAGTAGCATTCACACTGGCAAATAGTTTGTCGTTCCACACGTAGCGGATTTCGGCTTCTCCACCTGTTGTCCGTACTTTACCCACATTGATATACTGTCTGTCGACTGGCTGTACCTGTTGCTGATCTTGACGGATATAATCATTTGCATTACGGAATATAAAGTTTCCTTCCAGATTTAACCGATGCGGACCCTCTGATAGTATGCTATATAGTGCACCCACATTCAGGTTGTCGCTTTTTTCGGGTCTAAGATTGGAATTCCGACGCACATATAGCCCGTCTCCGAGTAGTTCGGTCGATTCAGGCATACGATACGTATGCTCGTAAGATGCTTTGGCCTGTAAGGTAGATAGGATGAAGTATGCGGTAGCGACACCATAGCCGGCATGGGTTCGATCCAATTCTGTCGGTTGGTAGTCAGGGGTAGGATTCGTGGATACATCTTCAAAAGATTCAGCATGGAGCATGTACAGTTTTCCGAAAGCTGTTGCTGTAAACCGATCATATGTAGCTTGCCAAGCCAGTCCTAAAGTCTGCTTGCGAAGACGTTGTGGCATTAAGAAAGTCACATTATTTGAATTCTCCACATCGCTGGATTGTCGTTGAAAATCTGTCAGCATATAGTTTAGCGAAACAGCATGGTTTTCATTCACCCCATAAGCAAGATTTGCTGTGCCAAGGGCTTCATTGTCCTTATTTTTGAGCTGTGTACGCGAAAGTTCAGCCGTTGTCGTCGGAATGGTTTCCTGTAGCCAGTTGAACTTTAGCCGTGTTGTGTCGATAAAATGATTGTTCGTTATGTTATAGGCACTGTATAGGGTCAGGTCCAGGCCGTCTAAAAAAAGATCTGACTTTTTGTACTTAAGCGTCGGGATAATGGAGTTGCTATAGGAGGTGCGCGCACCAAATACCTGACTCATCGTTACGCCTGTCTGTATATCCTTGTCATTGCCTGCTACGATAGCGCCGAGCAACAAGTGGTCTGCAAATGATCGACCAGTAAGCCCCGTCTCCACCTGTACACCGTGCGAACTGTAAGTGTCATGGAATCGTTCCACTTCCTTTTCATCGCCTTCCAGACCCGTATTAAAGTTAATAGGCTTTACATTGACCTTATAGTTATTGTCCGAATAGTTATAAAATGCATTTGCACGAACGGTAAAGCCAGAATTAGCATCCGTGAAAGCACCGTTTATTCCTGCCTTATGTGTGTTGAATGATCCATATCCGTATGATACGTCCAGATAGTTGGCATTGGTGCGTGTAACGATGTTGACAGCACCACCCAATGCATCAGCTCCCAGGCTTACCGGCAGCACTCCTTTATAGATCTCAATCCGATCCGCCATCGTCGTGGGGAAATTATTAAGTGTCAGGGACGATCCAAAATTATCCATGGGTAGACCATCCAAAAAAAACTTTACCTGTCTTCCCGTAAATCCATTCAATGAAAAGTTAAAGGTAGAACCTAATCCCCCGTCTTCCCGGATACGGACACCTGTTGATCGGTTTAATACTTGATTGAGGTCCGCAGAAGAATTATATAACTGTTTGGCATCTATCACATTGACATTGAAAGCCTGTTCTTTGACCTGTCTGATTGCTGTCTTACCCATCACACGCACTTCCTCTACGTTCATCTTCCTGACGGTGTCAGTGCGTGTAGTATCTTTTGGGGGTTGTGCAAAAAGACCTGGCATGTTCCAGAAAAGCACAGAAGCGATTAGATAAAAGCTGGGTTTATGCAATAAATACAGCCATTTCCAATATGTTTTATTTCCCACTATTTAGAATTAGAATAAATTACATGCAATAATAGGGTAATTTTATATAAAATCAAAATGTCCGTTGCTCTCTTTTCCTGTGATCCCAGATCCATAGTTTCTGCCAGAACTCGCGGATACTGTTGAATTCCTGTCGATAAACAAGACCTACCGCACTGATATATTCTGCATCGTTCATCCGAATTAGAAAGTTGCGTGTATAAGGTCTATTATAAGCTCGCAGCATCAGGTTACCATCTTTTCGCAATCGATAGGTCAGCTCTGCGTCCGTAGTGATGCCTTCCCGGAAGAATGTTAAATCTGTCGCCAGATAGTTGGTTCGATCGGTGATGCCGCCCGTCAACACCAGCCTGTCATTTAGGAGGCGTACAGAAGCTGAAGCATCGTTGAACGAACGTATGTTCAGGTCGAAAAAATTGATGTTTAAAGACTGTGATATAATATTGTTTAATTGGTTGAATGCAATTTCGGTTCCTGCGGAGAGCAGCGTATTGTTGACTTCCCGACCAATTTCATCGGTAGAGCTCGGCGTAAAGCTACGGCGTACAATCAGACTTAGAGCTTGCTGATTTACGTTGTTCGCATCACTTAGGTAGCTTTGAAGCTGATCCTTGATATAAGGATTTTGTGGAAAGTTGAGGTCGAATGTAATGTCAGGCTGTTCAAGTGTCCCCTTAATGAGCATGTCCGCTTGTGCCAGCACCCGTTCGTCTTCGCCGTCACGACCGGCGGCATTATACAAAGGTCTTGTTGACGTACGTTGCTGATAGATGGCGTTGAGATTGATAACAGCTTCACTTGGATTTCCTGTCCAACGTATCGTCCCCCCTTCCTTAATATCAAAATATTTATTGATAAAGTCCTGTGCCGTAAAATGAAATTTTCCATCGATGACCCGATAGTCACCAAACATTTCAAAATCGCCCAGACTGGATATTTTCATGTCGATTTCTCCCTGTCCATTTCCTTTGAGTGTTCCTAAATTGGTGGGAAGGTTGACTTCGGCCTCGGGTGTAATCGTGATATTCATATTCATGGTCAGGCCCTTAAAAAGAGATTTTCGTTCCTGCTTTTCATTTTCGATCGAATCCTGGCTGACAAAATAAATGAAGTCGCTATCGGATATGGTCATTGCACTATTGAATGGAATCGTGATGACTGTATTGCTTTCTGACCGGGCATCGATATTGATATCTATTGCAGAAGTATATCCTTTAAAACGAAACGTTCCCGAGGCATATGCCGTGCCGTAATATAAATTATTGTCTTTAAAATCCGTGTTTAATATCATCACATTGTTGGTGGAAATATCTACATCGATGTATGGACTTGCTATTTTCGCGAGATTAATAATACCATTGGCCGTGGCGACATGTCCCTGTGTGTCATGGATTTTGATCTGCTGAAGAATGAAAGCATTATTTTCCACCAAAGCAGACTGATTGTCTATGCGATAGTGTGTCTGAAGATAATTTACGGTAAACTC
This sequence comes from Sphingobacterium sp., assembly GCA_040392845.1. GTDB lineage: Bacteria > Bacteroidota > Bacteroidia > Sphingobacteriales > Sphingobacteriaceae > Sphingobacterium. The sequence goes on from JBEBVG010000017.1 coordinate 17,824, forward strand.
CGCATGGTGTATCCGCCCTATACCGCTGATCTTTGGGTACTTAAAAGTGCCGGTTATTTTTACATTTCCACTCCCTTTCCCGTGGAGATCGGATACAAGATTCTTCAAAAAAGGTTGGAATATCGTCAGGTCTGTCTCCTGTAATTCACCTTCGATATTCAGTTTTTCATTTTCATCAAAGAAGTTGTAGCTTCCCGCTAACGCAATACCTCTTCGTTGCTCATCGGCAAGTTTCAGGTCGACATTTGCTAATCCTGTCAGCGGATCAAAATCAGCTTTTAAATTAAGGCGGCCAATGGGGATTTGATTGTAGATAATAGCACCTGTTTCTATATCGGCAGAGGCAAATGGTTTTTTGAACAATGACGATATGTCCATCCGTCCGTTCATCGAACCTTGCAAATGGATACCCAGCGGATTGGTGATACCATTTAGTGAGCTTAAGTTAAATTGATGAAATTCAACGTGCAGTTTGTCGTTTTCATCTGACATGATCCCGTCTAATTTCACTTGTTGTTTATCTTGATTGAGCAGGAGGTTGGACAGGTAAATTTTTCCTTTGGATATATGGACCGTGGCATCGCTGTTCAGATTCCAGTGCTCTTTATTAATAATGATGGTGGATGATCCAAATGCAATAGATGCAGGTGCATTGTGAGCAAAATGTATATTTCCTTCCAGATCTAAATAGTTCGTAGCCTCTTTTTTGGATAGGATGATATTAAAATTCAAACGATCGTTGGCCAATGTATTCCGTAAGTAGATATGGTTGACATATACACTATCCCCGAAACTCAGACGATCCGCATGAATGTTGAGTGAGAAGGCTTTATCGTCGGCATTTTCTTGTATAGCCAGGTTAGTAACATGCATTCCTTTATACGTTACATTAGGGCTATATGCGATAAAGTTTGCGGTGTAATTATCTGTCGAAAAGGAAGCTTTGAGGTGTGAGCCCGGGTCTAAACTCAATGTCGGATCTAACAGCGCCGCTATTGGCTTAAAGGATTTGACGTTGACCTCCAGGTCAAAATTTTGTGGGTTATAAGGCTTAACGGTTAAATCTATGGCTGGTGCATAACGCATAGCCAACGACGTGAAATAAGCACCTATGGTATTCAGGTCGATATTGCCATACATTTTAGCGTCGGCAACATCTGAATTTAGGAATAAGAGTCTGTTTTCCTGATCGCCCGTTGCCGTGAAATTAATCTTATCGATGCTAAATTGTCCTTTGGTGGTCGACAAACGCACTGAGTCGGCATCAAAATGCCCCGATACATTATTGAGTGCATTACCCATGAGGTTGGTATTTATTTTTGCCCCTAATAAGGTAAGGCTATCTTTTTGTAGCCATTTTAAGTTGTTGAATTGCGCGTAGTCGATATCGGCATCTAACAAATAATTTGGAGTGGTATTGTTCCAATCGATAACTGTATTGTAGGTCATCTTCAGATTTTCGTCCTGAATAGCACCGTTCACTTCGAGGGTACGTTGGGCAACATGTCCTTCCAGTTTCACCGTGCGATAGGTATAGCCGTGAAATTGACTATTGGTCAGGGTACCTTTGGCTTCGAGCGTTAGATCTTTGAATAGCAATCCAGATCCGTCGAAAGACATATCAAGCCCTGTACTTCCGATGATATCTCTATTCAGGAATTTGCCTACATTAAATTGTTCAGATTGGACTTGTCCTTTATAGCTTAATAATTTGTTAATCTTGATTTGGCTTTTAGTCGCTAGTTGTCCCAATGCGGTGTTTAATTTTCCATCGACATAGAAATCATTATACAATCCCTGGAATTTTCCATTAAAGACCACTTGTTTAAGGCGGTGCATTTCCTCAGGTAAGACGAAAGATCGCCTGTTGGCAAACTTCGGAACAAGTGTTTCGATATCTTCAGGTGTTGTTTGCAGTTTTTCGAGATTAAAATCAAAGATAGTTTTATGGATATACGGAAGACCACGAATGGTAAAATCCCCTGTCAGCGCTGTTTGTCGGGCCGTCATCAACGCGACATTTTTTGCTTTTAAATCGGCGACTGTCCCACTGATGTCTCCCTGTTTAATAGCCGTCTGGAAGATGACATATTTCATCGTAGGAGCAAAAAATTCGATATCGCGGGAATCGACATAACTGTCTTTGAGGTGGCTGCTGATATGAACTTTTCGAATAAAATCATTAAAGTCTGTTATATCCGTATAATCAAATTTTAAGTAGTCTTGTACTATGGAATTATTGGTCGCTAAGTACATCTCCTGAAACTCCATTGTACCGCCGGAGTACGATGCCTTTGTTGTCAGTTCGCGAATGTATAATCCTGACTTTTCTTTCAGCGTAAATCCGTGAATATCTGCTTGTGCGATTGTATCTAAACGGATATTCTCGAATATGCCGGATATTTCTGTAATATTCAGATCGGAGAAATCGACTCCGCGGTTGTGATGGGTATATTTGTGATTTGTCAGTTTAAAACGGTTGTTGATAAACTCTACCCGTTCTACGTCAAGCTTTAATTTCTTCTTGTCTTTCGATACTTTCTTAGATCCATCCGTAAAATAGCGGACTAATGAAGTGAAGTTAGTACTGTCCGGATAAATATTCAAATTGACATATGCATCTTCGAGTTTGATTTCCTTTATGACCAGTTTGTTGATGAAGATATAAGATAGACTAAAGCCAGCCTGAAGTTTTTGGGCGGTAATAATATTTTCACCCTGGGCGTCTTTTATGTTAAAGCCTGTCACTTCCAGACTGGAGAAAGGCTTGAAGTAAATGCGGTCTAAGGAAATATCGCTATTCAATTCGCTGGAAAGATAGTCGGCAATTTTGCGTGTAAGATAGGTCTGTACGGACGAAAACTGTAGGGAGAAAATAGCAAGAAATACCAGCAATAAAATGCTAATCAGGGTAATCGACGTTATTTTCAGTATTTTTTTGATATTTTTGTATCCTTAAAAATTACTTCCCAAATGGCTGTTATCCTTGGAATAGAATCCTCATGCGACGAAACTTCGGCTTCTATATGTATAGACGGCGAAATTAGGTCAAATATTATTGCGAGTCAAGCAATTCATGCGAAATATGGTGGCGTAGTGCCTGAATTGGCTTCGCGTGCCCATCAGCAAAATATTATCCCTACCGTAGATCAAGCTATTCAACAGGCCAAAATTACAAAAAATGATGTAGATGCTGTTGCTTTTACGCGTGGTCCCGGACTATTGGGTTCTCTTTTGGTAGGTACTTCTTTTGCTAAAGCGTTTGCATTGGCAAGACAACTCCCGCTGATCGAGGTGAACCACATGCAGGCCCATATTTTAGCACATTTCATCGACGAACCTAAACCTGATTTTCCTTTTCTTTGTCTGACGGTATCGGGTGGTCATACGCAGATCGTTTTGGTAAAAGACTATTTTGATATGGAGCTTTTAGGAGAGACATTGGATGATGCTGCGGGGGAAGCTTTTGATAAGACCGCAAAAATATTGAATTTGCCTTATCCGGGAGGACCTTTGATCGATAAACATGCACAGTTAGGAAATAGCCTCGCGTTTCAGCTTCCTGAACCACAAATACCGGGTCTAAATTTCAGTTTCTCGGGATTAAAGACGGCTATCCTCTATATGGTACAAGGTAAACTCAAGGAAAACCCGGACTTTTTGAAAGATAATATAGATGATATCTGTGCTTCGGTGCAATATCGTATCGTGACTATTTTATTGAATAAATTAAAACAAGCTGCCAAACAAACCGGGGTAAAAGATATTGCTATTGCAGGGGGGGTGTCAGCCAACTCGGGATTGCGTCGGGCATTGGTAGAAATGGGTGAACGGCATAGCTGGCGTGTTTTTATCCCCAAGTTTGAATACTGCACGGACAATGCGGCTATGATAGCCATTGCGGGCTATCATAAATTCTGCAGGAATGATTTTGTGGGCCAGGAGGTGACTCCTCTGGCGAGGATGCATGTTTGATAGCATTTGCCAGTTTAATATGGAAAATCTTCCTGATTTTCATCATACTGTTAAAGAAGATAATAATAACCTCTAAACTTTAACAGTTATGTTCACAAATTCAAATATTTACGCAAAAGAATGGTTGGATGTCATTTTTGCAGATCGTAACAAAGCTTATGGTGCTTATGAATTGCGCCACATGGGACCCCAGGCCACAAATTGGGCATTAGGTATCGTGACTGCTGCGGTGTTGGGTCTATGTGGAGTGGCCTATGCTGTCCAGAACAGTCCTTCCAATCCTCCTGAAGAAATGCAGGAACAGGTCATGATAGTCGAGATAGAACCGGATGAAATTCTTGAAATTGAAAAACCAATAGAACAACCCAGATCCCCATCGGATGAACAACCACAACAAGTAGCACAGGATGTACCGGCACAAGACCTGATTAAATTTACGGAGATCAATGTAACGGATAGATCGCTGGCCAATGAAGATCTCGTAGCGACAGAGGATGTTCTCGACAAGAAAAAGTTACCGGCTAATTTGACGATGGAAGGTATTAAGGGGGGTGAAGTTGTGCCTAATGGTACATTTGGCAAAACGAAAAAAGAAGGAGGGAAAAATGGAGTTAGGGAGGGTAGTGTGACTGGGGCGGACGATGGAATAGGAGAGGCTTTCGTTAGCGTGGAAATTATGCCGGCACCTATTGGTGGAATGAAGGCGTTTGTGCAATGGGTAGCGGATAACTATAATTTCCCTCAAGGTGCTATCGATAGCGGTGCCAAAGGTGTCATACAGGTCTCTTTCGTTGTAGAAAAAGATGGTCATCTCTCTTCTTTTGAAGTAATTAAAGATATGGGATATGGAACCGGGACAGCTGCTGTGACCCTGCTAAAAAGAGCTAAAAAATGGAATCCTGGCATTCAGAATGGCCGCCCGGTACGTGTAGCTTTTACGTTACCTATTCGATTAAGTGTTACACAGAATTAAAGGTAGAGCCAATTAGCTCTACCTAAAACTTCTTATAAACTCAGGTATCCTTTCCAGGTAATTTTCTTCTGCCAATAATTTAACAAAGGCCGATCCTATAATAGCACCGTTGGCATAAGTCGTTGCCTTAGCAAAGGTTTCTCTATTCGATATACCGAACCCGATAACGAATGGATTACCCAGGTTTAAGTCCTTTATACGTTTGAAATAGGCTTCAGCCTTATCTTTAACTTCAAGGTTTTTCCCAGTTGTTGCATTTGAAGATAGGAGATAGATAAAACTGGACGATAGGGCATCGATTTTACGGATACGCTCATCTGAAGTTTGCGGGGTGACCAAAAAGATGTTGCTGATACCGTTTTCTTCAAAGACTCCTTTGTAAAGCTCTTCATATTCGTACATCGGTAGATCTGGAATAATGGTGCCATTGACGCCGACGTCTTTGCAGGATTTACAAAAGTTTTCTACGCCATACTGAATGACAGGGTTGACATAGCCCATTAAAAATACCGGGATCGATACATGTTTACGTAAGTCTTTTAGCTGTTCGAACAGCACCTTAAGTGTCATGCCGTTTTTTAAAGCTACTTCTGAACTATGTTGGATGATCGGGCCGTCGGCTACAGGGTCAGAATAAGGAAAACCTATTTCCAGGAAGTCTACACCGGCCTCTTCTAATGTCTTAGCGATCTGTACAGTACTGTCTAAAGTAGGGTAGCCGGCAGTAAAATATATGGATAACAACCCGTTTGCGTGTTTATTAAGTTGCATTTTTATACGTATTGCGATATGCGATATGGGTATTGCGTATTTTTAATCTCATTACGCACTACGCAAGTCGCATATCTGATTACAAGTTGAAATATTTCATATAATTGTCCAGATCTTTATCTCCCCTTCCAGAGAGACAGATCACCACGGTCTCGTCGCCGTTGAACTTCATTTTTTCTAAATGAGCTAGCGCATGGGAACTCTCGATAGCGGGGATAATACCCTCCAACTGTGTTAACAAGAGTCCAGCCTGCATAGCTTCATCATCTGTCGCGCTGACATACTCACCTCGTCCCGACTTAAATAGCCAGGCGTGTTGTGGTCCGATGCCGGGATAATCTAATCCAGCTGAAATAGAATAAGGCTCGACGACTTGTCCATCTTCGGTCTGCATCAATATGGACCGGCTGCCGTGTAAGACTCCTTCTTGTCCCAAAGCTGTCGTCGCGGCTGTTTCGCCGGTATCTACGCCATGCCCCGCAGCTTCTACAGCAATAATCCGAACATTTTCTTCATCCAGAAAATGATAAAACATACCGGCAGCATTGGAACCCCCGCCTACACAAGCCATGACGATGTCCGGATTAGGCTTACCGGTTTTTTCGAGCAGCTGACTTTTCGTTTCTTTTGAAATAATAGATTGGAAGCGGGCGACCATATCCGGATAGGGGTGAGGACCTACTACAGAACCAATAATATAGTGCGTGTCTACCGGGTTGTTGATCCAATCGCGCAATGCTTCATTAGTGGCGTCTTTTAAAGTCTTGCTGCCGGAAGTAGCAGCGACCACTTTAGCACCCATCATTTTCATCCGTGCAACATTAGGGGCCTGACGTTGAATATCAATTTCACCCATATATACGACACATTCCAACCCCTTCAGTGCACAGACCGTTGCTGTCGCTACACCATGCTGCCCTGCTCCCGTCTCGGCAATAATACGTTTTTTTCCCAATCGTTTGGCCAATAAAATCTGCCCGATGGTATTATTGATTTTATGTGCTCCTGTGTGATTAAGATCTTCCCGTTTTAAAAAGATCTTTGCGCCATATCGTCGGGAGAGACGTTCTGCATGATATAAGGGGGAAGGGCGGCCTACATAGTCTTTCAGGAGTTGATCAAATTCTTCTTTGAAAGAAGGATCCTCCATGATCTGTAAATATTGCTTTTGTAATTCTTCTACATTTGGATACAACATTTCCGGAACATAAGCTCCTCCAAATGGTCCGTAATATCCTTTGCTGTTTACCTGATATTTACTCATTGTTTATGATTTTCAATGCTTGCGTTAACGTTTCAATATTTTTTAGTCCAGGTTCGATTTCAAACCTTGAATTTAAATCTAATCCAACTAATCGTTGATCATTATAGCTGGCGGCCTGTGCTATGTTTTCCAGCGACAATCCTCCACTTAAAAAGAAGGATTTGTCACAGGGATATTCCTTTATCTTTTCCCAATTGAAGACTTTGCCTGTTCCTCCGTGTCGGGGGCTTTTCGTATCAAAAAGGAAAAAGTCTACGACAGGGAGATAATCAGCTACTATTGACCAATCAAAGTGTTCGTCTATACCGAAAGCTTTAATGACTTCAAGCCCTCGTTTTTGTAACGCTTCACATTGCCCGATACTTTCACTGCCATGTAGCTGTATGACGGAGAGATCTTCCTGCTCCGCGATGCGTTCAATAGTTTCGATGGACTCATCGACAAATACGCCAACTTTCTTGATAGGCCGGGCTACAGCACTGGTGTCCGGATGGTCAATATAACGTGCCGATTTGGGATAGAAAATGAATCCCATATAATCAATAGGTAGCTTTGAAACCTCTGCAATATTTGCCGCATACTTCATACCACAGACTTTTATTTTCAGCTTTTTCCTCGTCATAGTTGTGTATTACAATCGTGCGTCCTTCATCTTTGTTCCTTATCCGGTTATATTACGCCTGAATCAGTTTTTTCAAACTATTCGCTGCTTTACCACCCAGTAATGAGTTTTCTGCTTCATAATAACAATCGCCAAACGTCTTTTCGGGATGGAATGTTTTGATGGCAAAAGCTGCATTCGTCAAGACCACGGCATTTTGTTGTGTGCTGCCGTTTCCATCGATAATTTGTTTAAAAATGAGTGCAGCATCCTCCACATTGTCGCCTCCTGCCAAATCTGCTGCATCAATAGGTGCAAAGCCTAATTCGTCCACCGTATAATAGTTTTCCCCGCTATTACTGATGACTTTGAAATCTCCCGTTAACGATATCTCATCATAGCCATCCAGCGCATGAATAATACTGTATTGTTTTGTTGTCGTTTGATAAAGATAGCCGTATAGTCGTGCCAATTCCAGACTAAACACCCCTACGGATTGAAACTTGGGGTTGGCAGGATTGGTTAACGGCCCGAGCATGTTGAAAAAGGTTTTTACTCCTAACGCCCGACGGATAGGTGCGACCGTTTTCATTGCGGGATGGAAGAGCGGAGCATGTAAAAAGCATATATTCGCCTGATCCAACTGTCTGCGTAGGATGTCTTTGTCGTTGGTAAATGTATAGCCTAAGCATTCCATGACATTGGATGAGCCACAACCGGAAGATACACCGACATTGCCATGCTTCGCCACGTGATACCCTGCTCCTGCCACAACAAATGAGGATAAGGTTGAAATGTTAAAGGTGTTTTTGCCATCGCCTCCTGTACCGCACATATCAATCAGATCATAACCGTCAAAATCTATTTTGAGACATAAGTCATACATTGCATCACGAAAGCCTCCTAATTCTTCTACCCGAATGCTACGCATGCCGTAGGTCGTCATAAACGCCGCTATCTGATGGGAGTCATATTTGCCCGTGGCAATATTAGTCAGAATCTCGTAGGCCTCCTTTCGGGAGAACGATTTATATTCGAACAGATGTCTTAGTATTTCTTTCATTTTATAAGTCAAAAACAATATCAATAAAAAAAGGCTTACCTACGTGGCAAGCCTACTATTTTTTGTTTGTATTAATTAAAGCTAATAGGTATCCGCCACAACATGAATTAGTTGTGCCACCACCATGCTCTATTTAATATGTAATTCTTCATTTGTTACGGCCAAAGCAAATATCCTATAAGTTTTTATAAAAGTCAAATATTTTTTTGAAATACATACTAATATCTTACAAAATGGGCTTTATTGGCACCTTTGGAGACTAGCGTGAAAGAACCTATTTTACCTTCTTCAACATAAACAGCCAGCATCTGGCGTTTCTTGTAATTGAGAAAATACATGCTATGGGTGCATAATCCCTCCGGATCGATATCTTTAATATCTTTAACGAGCATATCGCTATAAGGAATATAAATAATATCTTCTATTCTTTTTGTCATGAGGTTGATACGGATTTCCATCAGACTGGCCTCCAGATAGTCATATAATTCATCGGAAGGTTGTTGAATGCGGATATGTTGACTTAAAATTACGTCGATAGCTTTGTTATTATCTGCAAGATCGCTGATAAAAGATTGGATGATGGCTATATCCTTTGTATAGTCTTTGGATTTCGCTTCCTGTGCATGCGTTGAAGAGAGAGATAATAAAAAAATAAGTGACAATAGAACTCGCATAACTTGTTTACATGTCTGACTCGGGGATGAAAGAAAGGATTAATGTACAAATAAAAATCGCACTCCGAAAAGTGCGATTTTTATAAAGTTTTAATACTCGTCTTCATTAAAAAAGAAGTCATCTTTCGTCGGATAATCGGGCCAAATTTCTTCGATGTTCTCATAAGGCTCCCCGTCATCCTCTAAAGCCTGGAGGTTTTCGATCACCTCTACTGGAGCACCAGAACGGATTGCATAATCGATTAGTTCATCTTTAGTTGCAGGCCATGGCGCGTCTTCCAAATGTGATGCTAATTCTAGAGTCCAATACATAGTCTTACAGATTAAAAGTTTTCTTACCTTTTTCGCAAAAATAGCATTTAATTTAATTAAATCAAGATATTTATGTTTATTTTGATTGTTGTTTATTTATTGTGTTGAAAATCAACATTTTGTATTGTTTTTGTTTGTGTTTTTTACATTTTTATGAAGATTGAAGCTGCTCCAGTGATATTGCATATTCGTATACACTTTTTGTTGTAACAGCTCATATGCGTCGGTTCCAATATTCTTTGTATCAATGGGATGGAGAATGCTGATATGGATAGTCCCTGGTGTGGAACCAAATTTCATACCGTCATCCCATAATATCTGCCAGGCATCGTGGATTACAACAGGCAGGATCTGTACCTGGTTTTCTAAAGCTATTCGAAAAGAGCCTGATTTAAACTTATGTAAACAAGGTGGATACTCGTTGTCTATTTTACCTTCAGGGAAAATAACGACAGATTTTCCTTCTTTAACAAGTGTGTCTGCTCTTTTGAATGCCTTGAAAGCGGATATTTTGCTCGACCTATTTACGGCAATATCTATTGTTTTAAAAAAAATACGTGTGACCGGGTTTTTTAATAGTTCGACCTTGCCCATAAAAGAAAAGAGTTGAGGGCAAGCATAGTTCATTGCAGTGATATCTAAAATCGATGTGTGATTAGGACAGATCACATAGGGTCTGGACCAATCGATAGGAACTTCTTCCTGTACTTTAAAACGTATACCTACCGTGGTGGTAGCAAATAAACTTATCCATTTCCTAAAGAACACAATTTGTTTAAAGTGTCTTCTGGGGTTTCTGGTATAGAGATATAAAACGGGAAAGGCAAGGATAAAATAGAACAGAACCGATGCAAAGTAGAGAATCGTATGTGTCTTTTTTAAAAATCGTGCCATTACGTTTCTTTATTTGCTTAATGCCGCATAATATTTATGGAACAACGGGATGGTCTCAATACCTTTTAAATAGTTCTCTATTCCGTATTTTTCATTTGGGGAATGCAGATTATCACTGTCCAGGCCAAAGCCGAGAAGGACTGTTTTTATACCTAATTCCTGCTCAAACAGGGCAACGATTGGGATAGATCCACCTCCACGTGTCGGTATGGGTTTTTTATTGAATGTTTCCAGTAGTGCTTGTTCCGCAGCTTTATAGGCAATACTATCTGTAGGCGTGACGACAGGTTCGCCACCGTGATGCGGTGTTACTTTTACGGTTACTGATTGAGGGGCTATACTTTCAAAATGTTTTTTAAACAGGGCTGTGATCTTTTCTGAATTTTGATTCGGAACCAACCGCATTGAAATCTTTGCAAAGGCTTTGGACGGTAAGACGGTCTTTGCACCTTCACCGATATATCCACCCCAAATGCCGTTCACTTCGAGTGTCGGGCGTATACCGGTGTGTTCGATGGTGGTATAACCTTTTTCGCCCCATAGCTCTCCGACACCGAGATCTCTCTTATATTCCTCCACATCAAAAGGCGCTTCGTTTAATGCTTTTCTTTCTTCTGTTGTAAGTTCGACGACATCATCATAAAATCCAGGAATAGCAATATGATTATTTGCGTCGTGTAACGACGCTATCATTTGTGCAAGGATGGTTGCAGGATTAGCTACCGCTCCACCATACACCCCAGAATGTAAATCACGATTTGGACCCGTAACCTCTACTTCAACATAGGATAGGCCACGCAGGCCCGTTTCTAATGAAGGTGTCTCCAGGCTGATCATGGAAGTATCCGAAATGACTACTACGTCAGCCTTGAGACGTTCTTTATTCTCCCGGACGAAGATACCCAGATTGGCAGAGCCGACTTCTTCTTCTCCTTCAATCATAAATTTAACGTTGCATTCGAGTTGGTTGTTTTGAACCATATATTCAAAGGCCTTCACATGCATATAAAACTGTCCCTTGTCGTCGGCAGCGCCACGTGCATAGATTTTTCCGTCACGCACAGTGGGCTCGAACGGTGGAGTTTCCCAAAGTTCAAGCGGATCAGCAGGTTGAACATCATAGTGTCCATAAACCAGGATAGTAGGCAATGAAGAATCAAAAATCTTTTCACCATATACGATAGGGTAGCCGGCTGTGGGGCATATTTCGACATTATCTGCTCCCGCGTCTTTAAGCTTTTCGGCGACATATTCTGCGGTACGGAGCACACCCTCTTTAAATTGAGGATCTGCACTGACCGATGGAAAACGCAATAATTCAAATAATTCATTTAGGAAACGCTCCCTGTGCGTTTCTACATAGTCTTTGATTTTCTGCATGTCTGTTTATTTTTTTCAAAGGTAGTGAAATAATAGTTTTATAGTATGAGTTGTCGATTGTCAGTCTATGGTCAATTCAACGGTTTGCATTCTTATCTTGTCCCCAATTCGGCTATTTTTGGGGCATGTTAAACGTTACGAAATAATATGCTACGAATCTTCCAACAAATCGCTCTTTGGGAAGCGATTTCTACTGTTATTCTTTTCTTTATTGCTATGCCGTTAAAATATTTTGCCGATGTCCCTGAGGCAGTTCGTATAGCCGGATCTATTCATGGTTTTTTAGTTGTTCTGTTTTTGATTTTTCTAATCATGTGCTGGCAGAGCTATAACTGGAAACTTACCCGCGTTGTCAAGTATTTAGTGCTATCCGTAATACCTATCGTCTCCTTTTGGATTGAACGGGATGTGAAACGTGAAATTGTTTCCGGAACTTAATCTTTCTGTCCTCTATCGGGGAGGTTTTCTATACTCATATAGGCATAGGTAATTTCCGTCTTACCATGTGGTGCGGGCTGACCATCTCTATCTAAGTTGACGAAAACGAGTTTATCAATAGAGAGGATCGTTTTTC
>JBEBVG010000018.1:0-30137 GCA_040392845.1 Sphingobacterium sp.
ACTGGGGACTTTTATATGGGCAATTTATGATTATATTTGAAGATAGAATCTAGAATCCTTATTAAGGACTTACACACTTCATGGGATACTGCCGCTCAATCCGATGCATATACGTGGGATCGATATGTATTACGAAGAAGATATCCGCAAAGCGCTTGAAGAGAGCCGAAGGAAAGGACGCTTCTAAAGATTCCTACATCAACGTAATGTAAATACGATTTGCTTCGTTGAAAACATCTATTGCTTCGTTGGATATATACATTGTCACACTGCATATATACATTGTCCCATTGCGTACATACATTGTCACGCTGTATGTATACAATGTAGTAATGTATGTATACAACGTCATATAGCATGAATACAATGTTCCATCGCGTACACGGGGTGGAACATTGTATATATACATTATCTCCCTGTCTACACGCAGTGTAATAACTCGTATATACAATGTCTCATTGGCTGTATACACTGTGGTGTTGCATACATCCATTGTATCAACTCGTGTTTACATTGTGGCAACTCATCTTTACATTGGTTTGATTCGTCTATACATTGTTTCATTGTATACATGCAAAATGAAGATTTTTTGATCTTTTCTGCTATCAGATAAGTAAAGTGGCGCCAAATCCGTCCAAATTCGCCCAAATCCGTCCATTTTTTTCAAAAGGTACAGAGGCTATGTACGTTTGTACTGTTCGATCTCGCGAGGACAGAACGCTAGCCCTGGGCCGTTGCCCAAGGCGTAAAGTAAAATAAAATGGCAAAAAGAACAAAAGCGCTCATCAACTTTACACGACTGAAAGAAGATGGGCTCGTGACCGCCGCTAATACAATTATCGGCGCCATGACAGACAACCCAAATTACGCAACCCCTGTACCTGCCTTGGCAGATATACAGGCCCTGCTGGATGATTTTTCGAACAAGCTGGCCATCGCTCGCAAGCGAGGCTCGCCGGAAGACACAGCCCTCAAAGATGAAAGCAAAATTCCATTAATGGAAGGATTGCGGCATCTGGCCTATTATGTGAATTCCGTAGCTAAGGGTCACCTCTCTACCTTGCTAAGTTCAGGCTTTCCGGTCACCAGTCCGGATGGACCTAAGCTATTGCCCATAGCTGTGGAGCATGTACGCTTGACCGATGGTCAGCAGTCGGGTCAGGTACGGTTGGATTTCGCTAATCAGCATGGTATTCGTTTGTATGAGTACCAGTACCGCAAAGTTGCGTCACCTGAATTGGAATGGAGCGATCGGTTTACAACGACGTCAAGCCGAGGAAACATCCTGGCTCCATTGGAGGTGGCAGAACGCTATGAAGTACGCGTCAGAGCTATCAATACCCTAGGCGCAGGTGAATGGAGTCAACCCGTAAGTATGTTGGTTAGATAACAGTAGACGAGGCTGTAGGCTGTAGTTATACGGCCTACGCCTTATCTCAAATCGTAATACGAATTAAATGAAAACAAAACACACCCTTGTCCTCCAACGTAATTATGGAGCACAGGGCACTAATGGAACGATCACCTACGAGGGAGAGCTTATCTGCCGTACGATAGAGCTGCCATGGCGCAATAATATCCAGCGGCTAAGCTGTATTCCCGAAGGGCGTTACAAACTCGAAAAACAGAAATATACAAAACATGGTGAGCAGATCGGTATTCCCGCGGTCTTAAGACGTGAAGCTATCCTGATCCATACGGCCAATGATGCGCTGCGCCAGCTGGCAGGGTGCATCGCTCCCGTCACAAACTGGATCGGCGAAGGCCGTGGTACCCAAAGCCGGGAGGCACTAGCGAAGCTGAAAGGCCTGGTCTACAGCCTTTGGGATATGGATGGCGAAGTATACCTGCTAATAAAGCCAGCATCATCCATCCCGGCACGTGATCATTCGCAATTAGTAAAAAATAGAAATAATTCGCGATCATGAAGAAAATCCTAAAAATAGCGAGCAGAGTCGTACAGGTAGTACTGGCCGCTCCGGTAAAATTGCCTGTGAAAGTATTACAGGTCATCAATTATATTGGTATAGCCTTAGGCATAATCGATCAGATTGTCGAGAAGGACGAGGAAGGTCCTATAGGTGACGAGCAGTAATATGAGGCTATGGAATGAATGCAGAATGGGTACCCTTGGTGGTACCCTCTGCTCTATATGGGCAAGTTTCGACATTGGCGATCTATTGCATTCAGCAGTGATGGCTGCAGTCGGAACACTTGTGAGTATTTCGATAAGTCGTCTACTGGCATTACGTAAGAAGAATAATAAGGACGATGATCCTCCGTAGGGGGGCTTATCACTTTTTTTCCTGCCAACTCCAAACTAAAAACTTGCTGTTTTGCATTTAACTAAATGCAGTAAAAAGGGTTCTTTTTCGGTCTAAGTGCGAATAACGGAGTTTCCGCGGTCTCTTTTACAAAAGTCGTGTAGTCGCATCCATATTTATAATTCGTACATCCAAACATTTGAGATAAACCAAATTTGTTTTTGATCTCTTTGATAAATTGCAGTTCCGCTTCGCATCGTTTACAACATAAAACCTTTTCCTGATAACCAATATGTTCGCTATAAATCTCACGCAAAAACTTGGACTGTTTGTTTTTGTTGGCCAAGAATACAAACTTCTCCTTCGCCCGCGTCAATGCAACATAGAACGCCCTGCGCTCCTCACCATTCGGATACCGATCATCGCCGCTTAGAAGCAGGCTGAGTATCCGGTCATCACTCAATTCAGCAGGAAAGCCATATTTGCCCGTTTCGCAATTAATCAATATCACAATGTCACTTTCCAATCCTTTAGCCCGATGAACCGTCAAAAAGCCAATCGTTTTATCGAGTTGCAATTTGTTATGCCTGACCGTATTTTCCTGTTCATCGACTTCCTTACTGTGGAGTACCGTTCTCACATATACGCAAGATTTTCTGGCGTCTACCATGATCTGGCGGTCGTTTGTCAGTTGCCGTATATCGTGATTATATCGCCCCAATAACGTAATCGACTTGTCCGCCAAAGCTTCCCCATACTCCACATAGAGCCGTTGCAGGAGATCCAGTATGTTTTGGTTTATTGCCTGTTCGTCCTTTTTGCTGTATTCAAACATTACCTCCGTTTCGTTCGGCCTTCCTGCACGAATAGTTTTTTCGGCTTGGTTAGGGTTTTTTAGAATAAAGTTGGACGAGATCTGGATTAAAGGATTTGCGAATCGATAGGTTGTTTCTATCTTTTTAGTCACGGTATGTCCAAAATATTCTTCAAAGCGTTTGAATAAGGTCAAATCACTACCCGAAAACCTATAGATCGATTGCCAGTCATCACCGACAGCAAACAACTTGCAATGGCTTTGATTTTTTAAAGCATTCAGCAATTGGTACCTATTGATAGAGATATCTTGGAATTCATCCACGATAATATATTTGTAAGGGTGAATATAGTTCCCTTCGGCGAGGTTATCTTTCGCCTGGTTGATGAGATCATTGAAATCCAGCTTGTGCAGGTGTTTTAGCTGTGCTTCATATTGCTGATGGATCTTACGGATCATTTCCAAGAGATCCACATTACGCGCCATCATATTAGGCTCTAACAAGAACAACTTTCTATTAAGTGCTTCAAGCTCGTCAAAGGACTTGTTGTTCGATTTGAGCAAACCGATAAAGGTATTCACCAGCTGTATCACCGCATCTATCTCTTTGGTGTATGCGTCCTGTAAGATGTCGTATATCTCTTCATTGGATTTTGGTGACAGCTGCACACCGTACTTTACCAGATTTTTAATCAGATTTTCTTCTACCGTTTTGTTCTTGAATTCATAACTGTATGATTTAAGCAGTGTCGTCTTGTACCTAGTGTGCACCTCATCCTTCCATTGCATGATACTCCGGTAATATTCCGAAGGGGAGAGCCCATCATGTCCTTCAAAGAAAGGGGGAGTGTCACCATTTTCATCGATGCCGTAATGCTCCAGATAGAGGACGTTGTCCTGCGGGTTAGGGCAGGACTTGATACTATACTCATCGTAACCATTCAGATAGATCGTGAAATCTGGCCTATAGCGCTTTTTGTTCTTATCGTAGTCTACGCTGGCATCGATCTCCTTATGGAATATATAAGGCGATTCGTAGCTGTATTCCACACCGTTCAAGAATAAGAAATTCGCGATATAACATTCCTCACCGCTTTTCACAAATTCGCTTCGAAGTGTCTTTGGGTTGTTATGATGATGCGCCTGCTTTTGGAATAACATGCCTTTTAGCGACTCAAACTCGCAATCCTTTAAGTACTGGATATATTCTTTATAACTGCTGAACTCATTCTCGTGTTTAATGGGGCGCAAACCATTCAAGATGATATCATTGAAGGAGGTGAGATAGGTGGCATCGTTGATCAGTGATAAATGGGATTGTAAAATGATCTGTTCAGCTTCCTCCGGCAAGATTACATCCGGCGCCCGATCACTTCCCTTGATAATCTGATACGCCAGAGAATGGAATGTGCGGCAGGTTACACCGAGATATCCTAGTTTTTCCTTCAAATCTTCAGCATTCTTTTTTGCAAAGGAAAGAAGTAATATCTCCTTCGGTGATGCTAATCCATGATTTAATAAATAGCTGACCTTTCCTTGTACGGTTGTGGTCTTACCACAGCCTGCCCCGGCAATCACCAAGGTATTATCGTCATCGTGAAGAATAGCATCAATCTGCTGCTCATCCAATGGGTTGGAAAGAAGCGTGGAGAAGTATTGACTACAACGGAGCTTTTCCGCTTGTATAAATGCCGTGTTGTGCTCTGTTCGCAAATCTTCGCTCTTGTTGCTATAACTTACGATTTCCCGATACCGATCATGCAACTCATTTTCCTCATCATAATCTGGTGGAATTTCTACCATCGGAATTTTGGATTGGATCTCAGTGGTCTTGTTATGCAGATCCGTCCAAGAGCAATAACGAGCATTGAAGGGCAGAACATGCTTAGTAATGTAATTGATCTGTGGTGCATATTGTTCCAGGTGATCCTTGTACTGTTGTATCTGCTGTTGTAAAAGTAGAAGCTCGGCATCTTTGTATTGCTTATTTCGTCGGTATCGCCGCCGATAAAAAAAGAAGCCGATAAAGGCTAGCCCTATAGCTGCTATTATGGTATGAAAGGTGGTCATTCTTGATAGTAACGCGCTAATATACATAGGTCTGTATATATTTTTGCGACATTGTATCTAAACGAAATAAATACTTTCTTCAATAAATTTGATTAATTTAAAGCGAGTGTTTTGTGTTATTACAGTTAATGCAATTAAAGTGCTTTCGATTTTGTAGTCTCTTCTACTTATACAGCTTTCTGGTCTCTAGGAAGAGCTCGATCTGATTGACCACTTTCGGCAGATTCTTGAGGATATCCTGTGACCAGAAGCGGAATACCGTATAACCCATCTCACGTAGAGCCTTATTGGTACGTTTGTCCCGTTGCATATTGCGTTCAATTTTGGGTATCCAAAATAAGCGATTTGACTTGATCTGCTCTCGACGGCTTTTCCAATCGAAACCATGCCAAAATTCGCCATCGACAAAAATAGCCAGCTTGTATTTCTTGATGAGAATGTCCGGACGCCCGGGTAGCGATTTATCATGCAAACGGAAGCGGATGTTACGAGCCCATAAAGCTCTGCGAAGTATCCATTCTGGCTTGGAGTTTTTCCCTTTGATACGGGACATATTATAGCTGCGCTGTTTACTGGTATAGAAGCCAGCAGATTCCTCGAAGCGTGGTACATGGATGCGATCTTCTTCGTTGTCGTAGTTATACATATAACAAATTTACATAATAAGCTGTGTTACTTAAAGGGAGAAAGGCCACAGAAAAGGTTTGTTTTATCGGAGTGGGGAATGTTATATATTATGGTGTGGTTATATATTCAAAACTTTGGCCTTTAAAGTGCTAAAAAAATTAGTTTGCGATAAAACAATTGTCTATTTTTATGACCAAATATTTGCTACATTTGTTATACACACATTTTAAGAAAGGGATAGGAGGATGGCCGATTGAAACAAAATAGAACGAAAGAGAATATCAGTCCATTGGATCAAGCGATTGTGACTCACTATATTAATGCTGGTGAGGTAGAGCAAACGCCATATTTATTAGCCAAGGGATGGACTATGCAGGATTATAACGAACAATATCAAGCTGTTCAACAGCAAATTTTTGCATTAGCGGAAATCCCCTTTCCCGGGCCTGACCGTGGAACAGAAGATTTTACTTTTATTGATCTTTTTGCTGGTATCGGAGGTTTTCGTATGGCTATGCAAAATAATAATGGCCGTTGTGTCTTCAGTTCTGAATATGATAAATTTGCACAGAAGACCTACTATGCCAATTACGGCGAGATTCCTTTTGGCGATATTACCCAAAATGACACCAAAACGTTCATACCGCAGGAATTTGATATACTCTGCGGAGGATTTCCCTGTCAACCGTTTTCCATAGCGGGAGTATCTAAGAAAATCAGTTTAGGTCGAAGCCATGGGTTCGATGATGAAAAGCAGGGAAATCTTTTCTTCCATATAGCCGATATCATTGAGCGGCACCGACCAAAGGCCTTCTTTCTTGAAAATGTGAAAAACTTAGTGTCCCATGATAAGGGTAATACGTTCAGAGTTATAAAAGAAACTTTAGAAAATCTGGATTATTCGTTTGACTCCCGGGTT
This sequence comes from Sphingobacterium sp., assembly GCA_040392845.1. GTDB lineage: Bacteria > Bacteroidota > Bacteroidia > Sphingobacteriales > Sphingobacteriaceae > Sphingobacterium. The sequence goes on from JBEBVG010000018.1 coordinate 6,695, forward strand.
ATTGATGGAAGCTATTTTGTGCCTCAACATCGTGAGCGTACGTTTATGGTGGGCTTCGATAAAAGAAGATATGGCGATGCGGTTAGTTTTGATTTCAATCAAGTAGGTGTACCTGGGCAAAAGCCAGTTGTAGGGACCATTCTGCAGACGGATGTAGACGAGAAATATACACTGAGTGATAAATTATGGCAATATCTGCAGGATTATGCCAAAAAACATAAGGAGAAAGGCAATGGGTTTGGGTTCGGGACGATTACTCCCGATTCGACTACACGTACACTCAGCGCTCGTTATTATAAGGATGGTTCGGAAATCCTGATTCCTCAGTATGACGCAAATCCAAGGCGGCTGACCCCGCAGGAATGTGCTGCATTGCAAGGTTATCCGATTTATCCAATTAACACCAACAACCGAAACCGCAGTTTTGTTATTCCGGTATCGGATAACCAGGCCTATAAGCAATTCGGGAATTCCGTAGTTATGCCATTGATACAGGCTATCGGTGAAGTTTTACAAAATCAGTTAGTAGATCTAGATGGAAGAGATATTGAATTGCGCAATCCAATCGGCGCAGCAATCTGATATAGTTTTTACCAAGTTTATCACTGCTAATGATGCCGGTGCTACCGGAGCACATCAGGCGGGGTTTCATATCCATAAAAATGCCTGGTCACTGGCGTTTGATACGCCTGGAGAAAAGGGAGCTAATAAAGATAAATTTGTTACCATCAAATGGCAGAACGATTTCGAGACCCAAAGTCGGTTTATATATTATGGTGTCGGTACCCGGAATGAATACCGTCTAACACGGTTTGGCAGAGGTTTTCCATTTCTTACAGATGAACATATAGGTGATCTGCTGGTATTGGTGAAGAAGTCAACCGATTATTTTGAAGCTTTTGTATTACAGACCGACGACGATATTGAGGACTTTTTTGCAACTTTTAATATATCTTCAAACGAGACCAATAGCATTGTACCGGAACAATTCACTGTTTCCGATGAGGATAGACTGTTGCAGTGTTTCAATGCTTATATGCAATCTGTGAAAGTCGATTTTCCTCCCACTCTTGATCTAGCTACGCATGCGCGTGCATGTTATATATCTTCTCATCGCATTAAACCTGACATGTTAAAGCAAAATCCTGACAGGGAGATATTGGCTTGGTTAGACGCAGAGTTTCAATTATTCAAAGTGTTTGAGAATGATCGTTATGCCAAACGTATTCTGCAACCGTTTGAGTCGGTGGAGGAGTTGGTGATTACGGCTAATACTATTTTAAACCGTCGTAAAAGCCGGGCAGGAAAATCGTTGGAACACCATCTCAGTGCAGTGTTCGATACTTTTGGACTTTCATACGCTACCCAAGCCGTTACCGAAGCCAATAAGAAGCCCGATTTTTTGTTTCCCGGATCCGACGCTTACTACGATCCCCATTTTGACGAGATACGCCTGATTATGCTGGCTGCTAAAACGACCTGTAAAGACCGATGGCGACAGATTTTAAATGAAGCAGACCGTATTAAAACAAAGCACTTGTTCACCCTACAGCAGGGGATTTCGAAGAATCAACTCGAAGAAATGTACCGTTATAATGTCAATCTGGTGGTTCCTGAAAATTATCTAAGCAGCTTTCCGAAAGATTTTAGAAGCAGGATTTTGACACTTAAATCGTTTATTCAGTTTGTTTTGGTACAGTGATTTTCAAGCCTTAATAGGCCGCCTTTTCGTTAGTTAACGTCTTGTAAATACCCGGGCTCTTCGTCTACCAAAATCTTTCTGTCCATCGCTTTAAAATACTATTTTTAAAAATCGTAAAGAATGCGAATTGGTAAAGGATACATTAGTCCAAGCTTTAAGAGATAGCTCTTGTAAAACGCTTTTTCCAAGTCAGCTTTAGATCCCGTAAATATTGATTTTCAGCCATGAATATATTATTTATTGTTCACAAAATTCATGATCACCTGGATGGCACCAGTGTGGTATATCTTCGCGTAGATTTAAATCAAAACTCACCGGAAATGAAATCCTATCGGTTCCTCCGGCGTACCATTCTTGCATAGTGGCTTCCTGAACAAACCAATCTCCGAATATGCTATCACACTTAGCACAGCCAAAAGACATATAGGATTTTTCAACAGTGTGGCTATAGCGCTCTTTTATTCCACCTATCTTTATATGTTTTCCCTGTTCGGAATCGGTATATTCATTGATATTTTTGATGATTTCCGGATGGAATGCTAGTTTATCCGAAACCCACATCACCTCGTCGTAGCGTATCTCCGTATTGCATGCGGATTTAAAAGGAGCGATATAGTAGATATGGTTCTCTGCCCCACATTTCCAGTATGACATTTCCATAAAAACGATGTCTACTATAGGCAGAGGATTGAGGGTGTTGCAGAACTTGATCGCATCTTGAAGATAATCTTTGACAAAATCGTTAAGAGGAAGAGTCTTCCTATCTTTTAAAGACACATAGACTTGGCCATCATTATTGATTACCTTGAATAAGGGAGGGTCCTCCATTTCTTGATTTCGTCCGGCAGGCTCTCTTTCAAATAACCAACAACCAATGATGTTTTCCTTCTTATATTTCTCTTGCCTTTCCAGTGTCCTCAGATGTGTCTGTTGTGCTATTTGGACTTCAAATGCGTATTTTGTGTCGCCGACATTTACAAATACATCGGCACGCCAGCCCATACCTTTATACTCTTCTTTCGCTTGTAAGCCGAGAGTTTGACAGGCTAACAGTATCTGTCTTTTTACTTGGTCGTGAAAGCTGATGTCCTTGTCCATATTATTTTATTAATAGTCATTTCTTACCTCATGCCAACCATTATCGATGTATTTCTCTGATACTTTGAAGTCACCTTCTCCAATGTCAAAATCTTTGTTGGCTAATGGAACTCTGAAATCTCCCCAATTACATTTCTGTGGAAAAGGATCGTCAATAGCTGTGAAAGTTCCTACATAGGCATTATTAAAATAGTTGTCAGCATGTGAGTGGAGATCATCGTACTTTGGTACGCCATCTTTTTTACAATACCATTTAGTGTACAATTTTCCTTTGAAAACACCACAATCACGTTCTCCGTCGGTTTGACCGAATTGATATTTCGCAATTAGCAGGCCTTGCTTATGTATTCTTCCTTTGTACTTATCGTCAATTCCATAATACAATTTATCGTATAGGTTGATGTTAATCAGCTCGATAGTGCCAGTAAAAGGAACATCTTGCTCATTGACGGTTGAAATTCCGTAAACTAAATACTCATTTTGCTTTTCTTTTACTTGACTTATATGCTGCATATTAATCTTTAATCGGTGGTGACCATCTCCAATTATACCGAATACATCGGAATCTTTTGTTTGTATCCACAATTCTCCAAAATCTATATGGCAAAACTTTTCAATAAAGTTTCCTTTTGAAACTTTTGCCCCCAATAGAAAGTTAGTGTCTTTCAAGAAGTTTTGGGCCTCAGTAGAAAGGCTCGTTTTCCTTTTCTGGATTGCTTTTGAAATAAAACCGTAGATGTTTAATCGATTAGATAGCCATAAATTTATTAATGAAAGTATTGTGGCGCAAAAAACAATAACTCCTATCTTAATTAGAATACCGTTTGAGAAAAAGTAGTTCAGTAAAAAGTAAACCAAAGTAATGGTGAAGGTTAAAACTATTATGTATTGAGAGGATAGGAGTATTAGCCCTAATAATCTTTTAATTGGGTTGTAATTTGAAAATTTTCTATGGAAATCGAGTTCATCATTCACTTTTGAAATGGCAGAAAATAATTCCTCATCAATTTTTCCAATAGTTGTTTTGATCTTGTTTGTGTCATTTTCAGGAATAACTGAGATATTAAGAGTGTAGTCAAGGATATCTTTGCTTATATAAGCGCTCTTTCCATTGCTTAGCAGAATGTTTTGAATCTCCTCCTTGAATTTGTCAATTCCTTCTTTATTGCTTTCTTCATCACCATTGAGAAGATATAAAATAAGAGACAAACGATTTTTTAACTCAGTTAGGACTTCAATTCGGTTTTGAAAATACTTTTCGAAAGTACTTTTTGCAGATTTAAGGGGCGCTTCGATAACCCCTTTTATAAGCCACGAGATAAATGCTACGAGTGTAGTGAGTAGAAAAATCAAAAGATTTACATCTATCTTATCAAAAAATTTATCTATCTCCATCTGTAATCTTTTGAAGGTTTTAGTATTGGTGTTATAAAATTAATAATATTCTGTACAAAGCCACCCTCTTTGGTCAAATCGTCGACTTCATTTTCGTTTCTTAATAATGCAAATGTTGTCTCGGCAGCTCGTAGAACTGCAATTCTTTCTTTATTATTATTTGTAGTTCCTGTTTTTAATAATACGTTTGAGACTCGTAAGCCTGTTTTTGAAATAAAAATCTTGTTTAATAATTCAGTACATTCAGACTTATAGACATCCTCCTTCGAAGAAAAAAAATGATCATACGTTGATGAAAGTTCAAAAAGTGATATGCCTGATTTTGTAGCACCCAAGATACTTGATGGAAGAAAATTATCCTTAGTCTGATTAAAAAGCGTTGCTAAGTATGAGAGTACATTTTCGATTCCCAATTCCTCGGCTATATTTACGAATGCGTTGTTATTAGAATTCAGTAATGCTCGTTTTAGATCTAACTGGCGATTTGCATAAGAAACTTCTCGAACGTTCCAGTCTAAGTTGTTCGTTTGTGCATTGTATAGGTTACCCAGAGCAATACCGTTTTGTCTTGCGAAACAATAAATAAATGGTTTCAACGTCGAACCCACGTTCGTTTTGGAAACAAACGGATAATCGGACCCATACGAACTTGACACTCCCACGACTTTACCTTTTCGAATTGCGATGACAGAAACTGGATACTTTGACTTCTTCACAAATTGCGAAATGTGATTCTGTAAAGTGATGTCAATTGTTGATGTAATGGAGTTTGTATTCCTATCTATATTTTCAATGATATGATTAGCAACGATGTTCTTAATGCTGAATAGCGCTTTATCTTTGATTAATATTTTTTTCTGAAAGGCTTTCGTATATTGCTTTCTACTAATTGTTTTCTTTTCTAAAAGAATCCTATTCAGATGTCTATATCGATTCAAGGCTAATTCTCGACTTGCTAAATAGTAATTAGGTCCTCTTAATAAGGTCAAGAGATATAGTAGTTCTGACGTGTTAAGCCTATTAGGTTCTTTAGCGAAATAATTTAGACTTGCGGTTCTTAATCCTCGTAAGTTTCCTCCGAAATAGACATTGTTAAAATATTCGTCTAAAATTTCATCTTTTGACAATTTAGACTCTAGTTGTATGGCTTTGTATATCTCCCTTAGTTTACGTGAGAATGTTTTTGAATTGTTTCTAATCAAGTTTCTTGCAAGTTGTTGAGAAATAGTACTTCCGCCCTCCACGATTCTTCCAGCGATAACATTTTTATAAACTGACCTCAAGATTGCTCGAACGTCTATCCCATTGTGTGAATAAAAGCGCTTGTCTTCAATTGGGACAATAAAATCTTTTGCTACCTTAGGTATTCTTGTAGCTAGAGCTTGACATTCATAACTTTCCCCTATTACTGCGTAGGGGATTTTCTTACCATTCTTTTCATTGTATATGACATAGCCGTTAAATTCTTCATTCATGGATTTCTTTGGTCTCATAACTATAATGATCTCATCATATTTGATCTTCTAAAAAATCTATTCCCATTTCGTCGGGTAAAACAGATCCCTTATTTCAATATTTAAATATTCTGTTATCTTGTACAGTTTGTGAATGTCAGGTTGCTGCTGGTTTAATGTTGATCCTTTTTTAATTTTTCAATCAGCTCTTTTTGGGCTTCAATAACTTGTTTTTGATATTCTGTTGTTTCTTCTTTGGCGTATATAAGCCGATCAAGTTCTCGGAGCCTTATTGTTAATTCGTTAATCTGAGATAGATAAACTTCGATTTCTTGTTGCCGATATGTCTTAAATGGCTCCATCTCGTAATAATATTGTAGAAAATTATGTTCGAGGGCAGCCGAATACAAAGCCAGTTTCTCGATAGGCAAACTCTCTTGTCTATAATCATACTCTACATTCTGCGCATTTTTGGCATTTATCTTTTCTGCTAGCTCGCCTTGACTATAACCGTTCTTTTTAGCTATTTTTTTAATGATTGATCCTATGTGGAGACTCATTATTCAAAAATGTTTTGTTTTATATAAAATATTTTTTGTCTATTGCTCTTTATTTTTTATATTTGTTTATATCGCTTCTATTATTGGTAATAATAAGGGAAATGATAATAAGGGAGAGCTTCAACTTTAGTTGTGAGGCTAGAGGCCAAGGGTAAAAAGGGCATTCTCCTTAACTTTTTTCTATAACCCAAGTGATTGAATTATGGCATCTATGCTAACCAAGGGCGTAAGCTCTAAAAAAACATATAAGAACGTAAAACGGCCGCCTATTTAGCGGAAAAGAACGATTAAAGCAGATATAAAAGATGGAATGCATAAGTCCATCATATCTGCTAACCGACCTTTTCATAAAAATTGGCAACACCTTATTAAACAGTCTAAAGTCTGAAAGGATATTGCTGGTATTTTATTCTCGCACAATAAATATAGCAAAACTTTTCCTTGGCTGCCAAATGATGTTGGTCATTTTCTTCCCAAACCCGGGAGGAGAGGGTCGGTTTTTTCTCTTTTGTACTATACAACACTATCACTAAACCAAAAAAAATATGAAACAAGATATTACCGCTCACACCCTAACGTGCATGGTTTTGGCATTTTTTGTTTCCTTGTTGTTTGTTTTAACTGATGCCCGGGCACAGTCCCCCGAAAATTCGGGGGGTGCCGATGGGCTCATGCAACGTCCGCTATTAACCAAGCACGCTGATACGCGTCACCTATTAGAGGGGACAGTCTTCGGCCTCTACTCTCGATCTCCTATAGAGGGAGCTAAAGTCGTATCTAGACGTTCGGGAGAAACGACGTTTACAGACAGCAGTGGACAATTTAAGTTACATACATCTGATCCCGCGGGTACCCTGGAGATTAGATACCCTTCGTTTGTGTCTATGTCGGTGGACTACTCGGAAGGGGTTATCAATCCCAACAAGAACAGATTCTCTCTAAAGAAGAAAGTATCCGATATACGGCGTCTAAAGGTGGGAGATAGTCTTCCCGACAGGTTATGGGACATGCCGCTACAAGTCATCAACCATCCGGATGGACGTAGACAAATATCACTGGCCGAATATCGCGATAAGCGGTTGATCGTTCTGGACTTTTGGGCAACATATTGTTCGCCATGCATAAGGACTATCACACATTGGGAAAAACAATTGCCCTTGATGGGTGACGAACTGGCGTATATGACCATATTGGTCGACTATGGAGATAAGGGGTTGCCATTCCTGCAGAGCCGGGCCTGGAAATCGACATGTATCGTAGGTGACGACGTCTGGCGGCTAAATAATTATTTTTTTGAAAAAGTTCAGCTCGGGGGATTGGTATTGTTGCTGGACGGAAAACTCTATGCCATACCGGAAGATAAACACCTTGATATCGACGAGATCCGTGCTATTCTGGAGAATGAAGCACCACAACATGTACAGAAAGGAGATCAGCTATGAGAAAGTTGCTCTATTTGTCACTACTGATCTGCATGCCTTCGGTGATGTATGGGCAACAACGGCATTATAGTGGTACCGTATTTGACGAAGATGATAGCCCGCTGTCGGGCGTTTCTGTACGGGTGGAACGGACAAAGCACGAAACAAAGAGTAATGATGTAGGCAAGTTTTCTCTGTACGCTACAGCAGGGGATACCTTGTATTTCAGCTCCCTGGGATTCCGCACCCAGAGCGTTGTACTTACTAGCGAACGTATGTTGACGGTAACCCTTACCGCTGACTATAGGGAGCTGGAGGCAGTGGAAATCAGCACAGGCTACTATACATTGCCGCAGGAGCGCTTGACAGGCTCCTTCTCGGTCGTAGACAACGAAGCCTTTAACCGCAAGCTATCACCCAATATCCTCGACCGTCTGGAAGGGCAGGTGCCCGGTCTACAGTTTGACCGTCGGTCGGCCAGTGGGGAGGATCCCGGGACACTCGGGCTACGTATAAGGGGAGTGGGGACTATCGAATCTTCTGAATACCCTTTGATCGTTGTCGATGGTTTTCCGTATGAAGGTAGCCTGGACATGATCAATCCGCAGGATGTTGAAAATGTTGTCGTACTAAAGGATGCAGCGGCGTCTTCTATCTGGGGGGCAAGGGCTGCAAACGGCGTTGTCGTCATCACAACAAAGACTAGGCGATATGATCAAGGTACACGCATACAGCTATCTACGAATTATACTATAGGCGATAGGCCCGATCTACATTACAACCGCCAACGTCTGCCATCCGCTACGGTCATGGAAATTGAAGAACAGCTGTTTGAACGGGGACTGTACGCTGAGGAGGAATTTGCTGTCTTGCCCAATTATGTAGAGGCATTGATCGCCCTACGCGATGGCGAAATGACGCAGGATGTATTTGACAACTATAAAAAGCGACTTATGCAGGCCGATATTCGCGATGAGGCAGGTAAACTTTTATATCAGAATTCTTTGCTCAGACAATCGTCCCTTATGCTGTCGGGTGGGAAAAAACAACATACATTTTCCCTTTCAGTAGGGAATGATGACAACAGGTCGTTCATTCGTGAAAATGGTTGGAATAGGACAAATATTACGTTCAAAGATGGACTGCGGCTGTGGGATAGGCTGGAATGGCAAAACTCACTTTCCTTTGCCCGGCAAGATACGCGGTCGAACGGTATTGCGCTCCATAATCTGAAGGACCCCTCTACGAGAGAATTATCACCTTACCTTGTATTGCGTGAAGCAGACGGCAGCTGCGCCGCGATACCGTACAACATTCGTAAAACCTATCTGGCAGGGGCAGAGGACGCGGGGCTTCTGGATTGGTATTATCGGCCGTTGGATGAGATAGGTTTGAATGAATCTCTCATTAAAAATGAAGAGTATAGGCTCGGCTCACAGCTGAGGTTCGATATATGGAACGGGCTGTCGCTGGAACTGGGTTACCAGTGGTGGCAGTACCGTAACGAAGGGGATCAGCTCTATGACCGCTCTTCGTATTATGTGCGTAATATCGTCAATCGGTTTACACAGTCTAATGGAAAGTCGGTCATCCCTTATGGTGAGATCTATTCTTCGTCAGTTGCCCAGAAGACATATTCCCACACAGGACGGATACAGGCCAACTACAGGAAAAACTTTGGTACAGTCCATGATCTTTTTGTACTGGCAGGGGCTGAGAAAAGGGCACAGGTACGTCGCTATGAACCCGGATATACGCTGTATGGTTTCAGCAAAGACTACTACATCGGGACTAGCACGTTCGACTACCTGACGAGTTATCCGATACTTCCTACGGGAAGTTCACGCATACCCTCGCCAGCTGGCGATATTGCCCAATATACAGATCACTTTATATCTTATTATGCAAATGGTTCGTATTCATTTGACAATAGGATCAACCTTACGGGAAGTGTACGTTGGGATGCAAGCAACCTTTTTGGTGTTAAGATCAACCAAAAAGGGGTGCCTCTTTGGTCAGTAGGAGCATCTATGGATATTGCTAAAAGTTCCTGGTGGCCTTCAAAGACTGTCCATAAGTTGAACCTAAGGTCTACTTATGGTGTGGGGGGCAATGTAAACTATCAGGCTAGTGCACTGCCCGTGGTGAGCTATCGGACAGACTCCAATACGAAACTTCCGGCTGCGGGAATATTCAATATCGGTAACCCGTCGTTGCGGTGGGAAAAAGTTTATACCTGGAACCTTGGGATGGATGTTCACGCTTACGCAGACCGTCTGCAGATGTCTGTGGAATTTTACAAGAAATATGCACAGGACCTTATCGGGCGAGATTACCTACCCCCGAGTACGGGTATCGCCAATCGTCTGACGGGAGATATCAATTACCTGATCAATTATGCCGATATGGGGGCTAAAGGAGTCGATATGAGTGTCAATTATCGTATACTAGATAAAACATTAGGATGGAATATTCAGTTCTTGGCAAGCTGGACGGAGAATAAGATTACTTCATACAATAATAACGAGACTACAACTCTTCTTAGCTACCTGATGGATTCGCCACCACGCAAAGGCGTTTCCAAGGATATTATCTATGCTTATCCATGGTATGGCCTTGACGGGCAGACAGGACAGCTGCTCGTAGAGCATGAAAGTGTACTTGGCCATGAATATACAGCTTTCCAGGAAGGGTTTACCGTAGAAGAATTGGAACTGGCAGGTGTTGCAATGCCGCGCTACCACGGTGGTCTGCGTAATACGATTAGATTTAAGGGAGTGGAGTTGTCCGCGCACATACAGTGGAAGGCAGGGTATGTATTCCGTAAGCGTTCCATAGGGTCGGGTGAAGAATTCCAGGGTGTCACTTATTACAATATGGACTACTTCGACCGTTGGCAAAAACCAGGCGACGAAATGCATACGTACGTGCCCTCTACTACGGACTCCCCAGACAATACAGCGAACCATATATACCAGTTTTCGAAAGTGTTGGTACAAAATGCAAGCCACATACGTTGGCAGGATATCGGACTGCGGTACAAGTTTCCGAAGAAGTGGTTGCCCAAGGGCATCATATCGGATATGGGATGTATGTTTTATGTAAATAATGTCGGGCTGCTTTGGACATCCAATCACTCGGGCATCGATCCAGAGTATGCGACGGCCGAGTATCCGCAGCCTCGTACCTATTCGTTACGTATTAATGTTAATTTTTAAAGCAATGAAACTACAAAAAATACTACTGTCGTCCGTATTACTCGTGGGATGTATGTCGTGCAGCGAGGAGTTTCTCGAGGTGAAACGAAATATCAGCCAGGTGGTGCCTTATCGTTCTGAAGATTTTAGAGCGATATTGGACTACACCAGTGTCATGAACGTGGCTTCATCACATGAACTGGGGGCGATGGGGAGCGATGAATTCTACCTGACCGAAGACCGGTGGGAAATAATAAAAAGCAATTATCAAAAACAGGGATATATATGGGCAGACAATCCCTTCGGCGAAAGTGATGTGCCCGATTGGAACAATGCCTACTACCGTATCCTGCATGCCAACCTCTGTATAGACGCGTGTTTGAAGGAGGATGGCAAGAGGCTGCGTGAGAAGGACTGGCAGGATGTTTATGGCAACGCCATGTTTATTCGGGCCTGGAATTATTACCAGTTGGCACAGGAATTCGTGCCGCCCCTTACGGCAGACAATGCTTGGGAAAAACTAGGACTTCCTATACGTACCGACTATGATATCACGCTGGCGGCACCGCGCTCGACGATTGAGGAAACTTACCAGGCCATCTTGAAAGATTCTAGGATAGCGGCGTCTTATCTCCCTTTATCTGCATTGGTGAAGTATAGACCGAACAGACCTGCTGCATATGCCTTGCTATCGAAAACCTACTTACAGATGCAAAATTACCCAAAAGCTAAAGACTATGCCGACAGTTGTTTGCAGCTGCAGAGTGAACTGTTGGATTTCAACGTTATTGATGCCTCTCCGACCTATCCTTTTGCCGGAACGCATGATAAAAATCCGGAAATCATGTTTCTTACTAATATGGACAATATTCCGGTGACGACAAGATCCAGAATTGATATGGACGGGGAGCTTTTGAATTTGTACGAAGAAGGAGATTTACGCCGGGACATTTATTATGCTCCTTTGTCTGGCAAGACGGTATTTAAGGGTTCCTACAGGGGAAACCCTCAATATTTTACTGGGCTTGCTGTGGATGAAATATACCTTATCCGGGCTGAATCGAATCTTAGGACAGGAAATTTGCAAGATGCGTTGGGAGACTTAAACTGGTTGCGAAAACATCGTATTGATGCGTTGACATATGAAGAATTGATCTCCTCCGACGAAACAGAGATATTAAACTGGATCATCGAAGAAAAGCGAAAAGAACTTGTCTTCAGAGGTACACGGTGGGAGGATCTGAGGAGGTGGAATCAATTTCCGTCGTTACAGAAAACAATTCGCCGGGAACTGAATGGTATCGTCTACGAACTCAAACCCAATAGCAATAAGTATACCTGGCCAATACCGTTTAATGAGATTGAGCAGGGCAAACTGGAACAAAATCCCAGATAATAGAAGAGGGCGTCAAAAAGATCATACAACTTTTTGACACCCTCATTCAAGCGATCAGGGATTGGTTATTCCTCTTCTGACCAGGCAAGTTCGGCCTCGGTTGTGATGCTAGGATCAACCTTGGCAGCAGCCAGCGTCGCTGGCTTTGTAGAAGTTGCGCTGAATTCCAAGCCTACAGCACAAGGAACCTCATGTACGTTGAATTGTTCGCAATCCCCCTGTGGAGCTTCCTCAGATAGCATTTCACCTATCGCTAAGTTGCTATCAGCATTCCGCTGTTCTTCATCCTGAATATTGGGATTGATATACTGCAGTTCGTACCAACCGTCCTGCGGAGCATCCAGCTTCTTGATGATATTGAATGCACTGAAAACAGCAATCGCGGCTACAGCTACTAGAGCCACAGCGTATTTCTTTATTGTTTCCATGTCGTTTATTTTTTACAAATGAATGGACTACCTATTTCTAACGGGATGGCAGACCGAAGATCCCGGTCGTATCTTTTTACGAAGACACGGCAAAACGTATAATTTAAGTCTAAGTATACCGGCCTACCCGGGAAGAGGGCAAACGTATGACAAAACCATTTACAGAAAGCAACAAAAACAATAATAATTGATAAAAATGCATCATCGTGATTTATCAGATTTCTTCTTCGATGACTGGCGGATCGCAAGGACGACGAGAGTTTCATTTTCTGATGACGATGGCCGTTGTTGTCACCCTTTCGGGATAGATAATATCCGTAGATCGAAATACCAAGCAGTCCGATATTTACAATCAGATGGTGCTCCCACGACATACCGTGAAAGATAGAAGCGCAGCTACACGGACGTTTGGCATATAGCCCGGCAATGCCGAGGCCTATGTATACAGTAAAAGCGAACATTAATAAAGTCGATGATAGATAGGAGAGAGTCTGGGATCGTCGTAACATTAACAGGGCAGTCCCCAGCTCGATTGTCGGCAATAGCCAAAACAACACATCTGCTCCCCAGTGGGGAAAAGGCTGTTTGAGTAAGGAGAGGTGGAATCCTTGTAGGTTCCACAGTTTGTCCAGCGCGACGTACAACCAGAAAATCATCAGAAATAGTCGGATGCTAATTAAGATACGATGTTGCATATTTTCATTTCAAGTAATACATACAGCCCCATTTCGGTAGAGCTGTATGTATGATGGTAATAGGAACTGCCCTGCCGTTAGCTAATGTCAATGGACAGGTCGGAGACGTCGGTCAATGTACCTTCGTCAAATGAATACTGTTGCCGGTGGACGGTCTGCAGCAGGATATCCTTACCACGCGGTTCGCGTGACTGTGCAGTGGAAGGGTGATCGCGTTTGAAGAAACTAAATGTACCTCCTTGTTCCAGCACATGAGCACTTTGAAGACCTATTTCCTCGCGGAAGGATTCTGGAAGCGATGCCAGATCTTCCTGCTCAGAAGAGCTAAGCTCGAAATGTGAATCCATCCACGCGATGAAATCTGTCCGCATCTTATGCAGCTCCGCTTCACGCTCTCCCGCCGGTAAGGTGAGAATTTGGGCCTGCACCTGGGCAACCCCAACGTTGTTAAATGAATATTTCATAAAATTTAAATAAAAAAGTATAACCCAAAGGAAATACAGAAAAATGCTTTTAAACGAAAATAGAAGGTCAATTTTGCCCAACGTATGCAAATTTGTTTCCCAACGTATAAGGAGATGTTGAAAACTTTTTGAAATTATTCGTATATTGTGATAACTAATAAGTAACCACCTGTTAGTAGCCAATCCATTTTTCGGAAGAAAAGACATCTTAAAACAAATTGTATCATGTGGAAATTAGTGATCTATACATTTTTGCTTAGTAACCTGTGTGCTTATATCATAATTACACGACAATATTTTGTTCATATTCTGGATTACATCCATAATGCTACCTTCTGTTTGATGTATGGCTTGATGGTAGCTTTTACATGGGTATACATGTTGCTGGCGGCTGTTATCTATAATATATTTCTGGTATACCGCCCCTGGTGGTTCCGTAAGTGGAGAAAGTCAACGAGTACGGTCACGTATTTCCTGATGAGCTTTTTGGTCATCTCTTTACTGCATGGTGGTCAGCTTGAACTCTTATTTGAGATGAAAAACCATACCTTGTTAAGCAGTGGTTATTTGCATAACGATGTGTTTTTCTTTCTGGCGATCTTATCGGGCTACCTTTGGCTCGTATACAAAAGGCCTGGACTGAGTATTATGAATTGGTTGATATGGAACTTATTCAAAGGGGGACTGATATGGGCAGAACAGAATATGGGTAAGAAACCGGAGAAAACAGCGGATGATTCTTCGGTGATGACAGTGCTGTCGGAGGAAAATCCCGTCGAAGAATATCCGCCTGAGCAGGTGCAGCGATTAACGGAAAAGAGGGTGCGGGTATTTGATATTCTGCTGTTTCACTTTTCGAAGAAAGAAGGCAGTTATTTTATCGATAAGCAAGGTAACCGGACTTACTGCCGCTGTACTTCCTCTATATTGAATTCGTGGAAGGTGAGCCCTTGGTTTGTGAAGGTCAATAATAAGGTCTTCCTGAATATGTGGTATTTTTCGAAATCACAACGTATTACCGGGGCTGTCTTGTTGGACGAACCTATACTGAGTAAGATAGCGCAACGTCTGCACGAGTGTGGGATCGATCTGCGACGGTTGATAAAGGTGTCGGAGCGGTGTAAGCGACATGTAAAGGAGCATTTCGTACGGCGGGAGCATCTGGGTAGCGAAGGCTGGGAGGCGTACTTTTACTACGATTGAGGTGCTGCCGTATCTGGCGCATCTTCATCTGTCGTTGTTTCTGCAGGGGTTTGCTCTTCAAGCTGTTCCATTGGTGACGACTCCGTAGGAGCTTTTCCTTCCGGTTTCGGCTCTTCTGAAGCGGGCTTTTCGGCTGTACTTTCTGGCTCGGTGAACTCTTCAGTTTTTTTCTCCTCAGTGACTTGCCCTTTCGGGATAGGTTCTTCACCTGTTTGTTTGCCGGGTGCATCGGCATCTGCGGGTGATGCTGCCGGGCTTTCCTTTTCCAGCTCACGTTTTCGGTTGAGCAGATCTTCTTTGGAGGTAGGGCGATCCTGCGGTCGCCAGATGAAGCCCTGCAGGATTTCGTTCTCCTGGTTGACCATATTAAATGGATAGACTTTCTGGTCGACCTTGCGGATGGTAATGTAATCGATAATCTCTTTGTTTTCCATCTTCACCTTGATACGGGCACCGCGATCGTGGAACATTTCGGTGATGATTCTCCTCTTTTCATCGGCCGAAAAGGTAAGGTTCTCGGCATTGCCATCGACGAAAAGGCGATCGATATTATTGTTGGCAAAGAAGGCCGTGATCTTCCGTCCTTTGAGCTGATTGAATTTTACGGTATCCAACACGACATTGACCATAAAGGCATTATTCTTCAATAGGGCATTGTCTACCTGCTGATTGATAATCTGCATATAGATGGTGTCAGCAGAAATCTGTGACCCCTGCGCCCATATCATCGGTCGTCCCATAAAGCGGAACATCGAGTCGACCATGCCATAGTAGGCCGAGTCGGCCACGGCCTGCAAATCGGATTTGAAAAGACGTACATTGTAATATGCCCGCACGATACGTGTCTTAGCCGTGTCGGCTGCCGTGCCGAGTGAATCGAGGATTGGCACGGGCTCACTGGCTTTCTGCAATGTGTCCGGTGTCTGTGCTACCCGCAACGCCTCGGTAATCAGGTCGTTCGCTTCATTGCCTGTAGGCATGACAGCTTGCTGCCGCAGGGTACTGTCGGCCTTCTGCGTCATGTCTATCGTTAGGTTCTCCGGCTGCGCTTTAGGTGGTGGAAGTTTAGCCTTGACCAGCGGCGGGGCAGGGGGGACTACCGCTACACTGCTGTGGGGCAGGGTAAGGGTATCGAGCTGCAATGCCGTGCTATCGGGGAGGGCAGCGCTGCTGCTATCCACCGGCGTGAGTTCGCCATCGGGCTCGGTGGCTTCCTCGTTTTCAGGTTCGTCGCCATAGTCTACTTCCTGTTCGTCGATGAGTTGTCCTCCATCCCGATCCAGGTTGAGCTGTAGAGGATGGTAGTCCCGCACGGGGATGATCCTGGAAAATAGGGTGTCTGCCGTGAGGTACACCGAGTCGACGGCAGCAGGAGGGATACTGTCTTTCTCCATCACCTGCAACTGCTGCGTGGCGGCGGTGCTATCCTGCTGAACGGCGGTACTGTCGGCAGCGGTTTCTTCCCGTGCGGTGCTGTCATTTTTTACGACCGTAATGATGAGCGGTTTTTCGGTCATCAGGATCGATTCTTCATCCTGCCGGTAGGTTCCTTTGCCGCCATAGGCGTAAAACTTGTCGAGGGTGTCAACAAAGACAACATTTCGAAAGGCCTGGCCGATACCGTTGTCACGATTGTAGTAAAGGCTGTCTCCTTTGAGGAATTTGGTGCCTTCGGTATACAGGTTATTTTTGTTGAACTTGGCAATTCCGGTTCCGGTATTGTAGTTGCCGCGTTCGGTATATAGATTTTCTTCTTTATTGCCTTTGATATTCGTAGGGCCGAAGAAGTAAGTTTCCTTGGTCAGCGAATTGTACCGCATGGTGTCGGTGTAAACTTTGACATTGGGGGTGCGGACGATGACCTTGTACCGAAAGTAAGCGTCGGACGTATTTTCGAAGTAATAGGCATTCTTGGAGGTGATGGTATCGCCACGCGATATGATCCGCCCTCCATTCTGATAGGTGCCCGTCTTTGACCGCATATTGTAGGTGAGGAAATTGGTCGTAAGTACCGAGGTGGCATCGATCATCTTGACATTCCCTGTCAGGCGCGCATGCTGTGCAGTAGCGTCATAGTGTAAATAGTCGGAATAAATGACTGTACCGGAGGGTTGCGTGATGACGACATTGCCAAAAGCTTCGAAAAACTGTTGCTTGATCTCGTCTTCATAGATATACCCGCTGTCTGCCGATAGCGTATTTCCCTTATGTTCGTATACTGGTCTGTAGAATACCATGTGTCCTGTCTTCGCGTTGATGCGGCCGCTGGTGGACGATACAAGGTTAAGTCTGTCTCCGCTGGGCCGTGCATTGTTACTCCTCTGCTGGATCTGTCCAAAAGAGAGCAAGTTGTAGAATAGGCAAAGTACAAGTACAGACCAGTGTTTCATATCCGCAAAAATATGTAAATTAATAGCAAAAAAATGTTAATTGCTGAAATTTCCATCGTTCCTTATTTTGTCGTTTCCACGACGGGCTTTTTGTACTTTTTGACCGCAAAAAGTACCCAAAACTCGCCGCTGTACCCAGATGCTACAATGGTAGTGCTTCTTCCTGCAACTCGCCGCTGTACCCAGATGCTACAATGGTAGTGCTTCTTCCTGCAACTCGCATCTGGCTAAGGCGGCATTTTTAGCAGTATGAAGGGCTTATGCTTTTTGTCATAGCACCTGTATCGCAAGTTTTTTTTTGCGGAAAAAAAAGTTAATAATCAATTATCGTTACTTTTGATGCATGGAACTTCTGGAGAGATTTCGGGTTTTTATAACGGCAAATCGTCTTTTGCAGGAGGCGGATCGTGTGTTGCTTGCCGTCAGTGGCGGAAAGGATTCGATGTTGATGCTCCGGCTTTTTTATGCGTCGGGTATACCTGTCGAAGTTGCCCACTGTAACTTTGGGCTGCGGGGTGAGGAGTCGGACGGCGATGAACAGCTGGTGCGGGATTATTGTGCTTCGCTGAAAGTGCCTTTGCATGTGAAACGTTTCGATACGGAGGGTTATGCGTCGATGCACAAAATGTCGATACAGATGGCCGCCCGTGAGTTGCGTTATGCATGGTTTGCGGAGCTGGCTGCGGAGCGCGGGTGTGCAAAAATTGCGGTAGCACAGCACAAAAATGATCACGTGGAGACCGTGTTGTTCAATTTGGCACGGGGCACGGGGCTTCAGGGTTTGCGTGGTATCTTGCCAAAACGGGACAATATTATCCGTCCACTGCTGTTCTTGTCTTCTGGGGAAATCAGCGAGGCCGTGCGACAGTTGGGCGTGCCCTACCGGGACGATGCTTCTAATTTTTCGACCAAATACAGCAGAAATAAAATCCGGCTGGACATTATACCGCAATTTGAACAACTGAATCCGGATTTTATCCAGGTCATGGAAGACAATATCTTCCGCTTTCAGGAGTCGTACCGGGTGTTGCAGGGTTTTGTTGAGGAGCGCCGCCGGGATTTATTTGTCGAACGACATCCCGGGGAATGGATGGTGGCGAAGGCTGCTTTAAAGGATATGGAGATAGGCCTGCTCTTTCTTCTATTTGAGCCGTTCGGCTTTTCGAAAGCCGTATTGGAGGATCTTCAGTCGGCTTGGGATAAAGAGCCGGGAAGGGTTTTCGAAGCTCCGTCTTATGAAGTATTGCTCGACCGTGAGTTCTTGATTTTGCGCGCACGTGAGGAAGAGACCGGAAGATCACTGGTGCAGGAAGGACAGGAGGAAGTAAGCTGGGGGAATACGTCTTTCAGGTTGTTTCTTTCGGATGACGTACGGGTAATAAGGGATCCGCAAAGCGCTCAGCTCGATGCCGGTAAGTTGGTATTTCCGCTGGAGGTAAGGGCCTGGCAGGAGGGAGACTATTTCCAGCCTTTGGGAATGACAGGTAAGAAGAAGATCAGCGATTTTTTTGTAGGTAGAAAAATCAATGTATTCGAGAAGCGCCATATTCCGATATGGGTCAATGGGAATGGGGATATTCTCTGGATAGGTGGCTATCAGATAGATGATCGCTATAAGATTACCGAAAATACACAAAAAGTTCTTACATTAGTTTGTCTAAATAAGAAGGATGAGTCAGGATTACATTTTTAAAGAACGGCAGTATCTGGGCCGCGATAAATCATGGATAAGTATCCGTTTGGTTTTGGCATTGTTTTGTTTCATCGCCTACTATCTTAATTTCGATCATTTAGCTTCGCGGCAGCTATTTTTTATTGTCGGCTCCGCAATTATATTCGTTTCGGTCATCATGATGTATCTATTGCACTACCAAACGGTAGTGTCGAATAATAATATTACGATGAGTGGTCTATGGACGACAAGTCTCGTTAAAATAGACCTTTCTGCTATTGTGAAAATAGAAAAGAAGGATTATAGTGGGTTTATTTTTAATAACCCGGTGTACAATCTGCACAAGAATGGAAAAATACGGTTCTACGCCGGTGGAAAGGAAGCCGTATGGCTGACAGACAGAGACGGGCTTGTCTATATCATCGGTACACACAAACCAGAAGCGCTATATGAGAGTATCTTGAAGGCAAAGCAGGCGAAATCTTAAAATATGTTAAGCGGTTTCAGTCTGACATTTTTCTGACCTAAGCTTGTGGTGATTTTTGTAAGTTTGAGAAAACAAATTTGAAAATATGAGTACGTTAATCTCTTTTATATTATTTACGGTTGCTTTTTTCTACCTCTTTAAGCTCGCTATGCGTTTTTTGCTGCCTTTTGCGTTGCGCAAATTGACTGAGCGCATGATGAAGAAAGCACAGCATACACAGTATACCTATGACTACGGTCAGCCTTTTGGCCAGACAAATACGCATGACAATACGCAGCGTGACTCTTTTCGGTCGAAGGATGGTAAGGTTCATGTAGACTATGTACCTCCTCAGGAGGATAAGAGAAAAGGTACGGCTACTGCGGGAGAATTTGTCGACTTTGAAGAGGTAAAGTAAGGTTGTCCGATCTAAAACCGTATCTTTGTTTTACTTATGTGGCTGAAGCAACTTACGGTACTAAACTTTAAAAATTATTCTGAATCTACCCTGACTTTCATCCCTGAAGTCAATGCTTTCACAGGCCCTAATGGTGCAGGAAAGACGAATTTATTGGATGCTATCCACTATCTTTCTCTATGTAAATCCTATTTCAACCCGATAGACTCGCAGCATATTAAAAGTGGTGAAGAATGGTTTATGGTGCAGGGGGATTTTGAGCGGGACGAACAATCGGACCATATTTTTTGTAGCCTAAAAAAGAACCAGAAGAAACAGTTTAAGCGGAATAAAAAGGAGTATCTCCGGCTGGCGGATCATATTGGCCAGTTTCCCTTGGTTATGATATCACCGAACGATAGCATCATTGTTACGGAGGGAAGTGAGGAGCGTCGGAAGTTTGTCGATAATGTGATCTCCCAAACGGACAACCGGTATCTGGATACGCTAATCAACTACAACCGGATTTTATTGCAACGCAACAACTTGCTGAAGAATATTAAAGAGAAAGGTGTTTTTGATATTGCCTTGTTGGAGGTGTTGAACTTACAGCTGAGTGAAGTTGGAGAGGCGATATACGAACGGCGGAAGCAGTTTATGGAAGAATTTCTTCCTTCATTTCAACGGCATTACTCTTTTTTGTCTGATGGGGCGGAAGAAGTGTCGTTGGTCTATGAGTCGGCATTGCATCATCAGCGTCTGGACCAGCTTTTGGAGGGAAGCCTGGAGAAAGACCGCGCTCTGGAGCGTACCACGCAGGGCGTACATAAGGATGACCTGCTATTTGCTATCCATGGAAATATGCCGCTCAAGAAATTCGGTTCACAAGGTCAACAAAAATCTTTTTTGATAGCTTTAAAGCTGGCACAGTATTCTTTCCTGACGGCACATAAACAATTCAAGCCTTTGCTGCTACTCGACGATATCTTTGATAAACTGGATGCTAAGCGTACGAAGATGCTCATGCAGATGGTGTCGAATGATGAGTTTGGCCAGATATTTATCACGGATACCGACGCAGAGAGAATTCATCGTATTTTTGAAGAAATAGCTTGCCCAATCCGTATCTTTGACATAAATGGGGGCTTGATCAATGGCTAAAAAGGAAATGGATAGGATTCCGACACGGGATGATATAAGCATAAAACAGGCTGTTGAAAAATGGCTGGATGCTTATCGCCTGCGCCAGAAATTCGATGTTTCTTCCATTGTCAATGCATGGCCTGAAATCATCGGCCCTTATATTGCCAAACGTACACAACAGATCTATGTGAAGGACAAAAAGCTGTTTGTGAAGGTCGAATCGGCCGTGGTGAAACACGAATTGACAATCCGTAAACGCCAGATCGTGGGTCGGGTGAACGAGCATGTAGGCCAGGTCATCGTCGAGGATATGGTCATTCTTTAGCAGCTCAGGGGCATAATCTCTATTACAATTTCATGAAACTTCAATATTATTTGTCAGCAGTAGGTGCTTTTTTTATCTGGGGAATATTTAGTTTGGTGTTAAAGCCGATGAGCCACTATCCGGCCATAGACATATTATTGTACCGCATTGGTTTTGCCTGTATTGTGAGTGTCCTGATAAGCAGTCTGTTTCGTCGAAAGATTACAAAAGAGAATTTGCACTATTTTCGTTTGTTGGCGCAAAAGGACAAGTGGTATCTGGCAAGCAATATATTGACGAGTGCGATCATGCTGGCGTTGAATTGGTTTTTCTTTATCTATGTCATGAACAATGTCAGTGTAAACGCAACCTCTTTGGCCTATCTGATATGCCCGATATTGACGACGGTGCTGGCAAGTGTATTTCTGGGTGAAAGATTGAATAGGGGACAATGGGCTGCCGTAGGTATCAGCTTATTCAGCTGCATCTTATTGTCCTACGGACATTTTTTTGACGTGATTTATAGTGTTGTGATTGCATTATCTTATGCTATTTATCTGGTCTTACAGAAACGGTCTAAGGGCTTTGATAAATTTTTCATTTTGACGATCCACATTATGCTTAGCTCGATATTATTGTTGCCCCTTATCTATGTTATGCCTCAGGGTGTAGTCTTTGGAAACGACTTTTATATATATATGCTTTTGATCGCGGTCGTGTTTACGATTATTCCTTTATTTTTAAATACCTATGCTTTGAAAGGGCTTGAATCTTCCGTGGTAGGCATACTTTTATATCTCAATCCTATTATCAGTTTTTTGATTGCGGTATTTTATTTTCACGAAGATATTAATTTCGTCCAGGGAATAGCGTATGCACTGATCTTGGTAGCGGTAGTACTATTTAATGTGGCTTATCTGAGAGGAAGAGCGACAAAGCCTTTACAGGTATAGGTCAAGATCTCCCTTGCCCTCACGGATCACTTCAAAGTCTCCGTTGGTCAGATCGACGATGGTCGAGGCGACATTATCGCCATATCCACCATCAATGACCAAATCTACTTTATCTTGATATTTCTCGTAGATAAGTTCGGGATCGGTAGAATATTCGATAATTTCATCGTCGTCATGGATGGAGGTGGTGACAATGGGATGCCCGAGCTGTTTGACAAGTTCCCGGATAATATCGTTGTCGGGCACCCGTATACCTACGGTTTTCTTTTTGGAGCTTAATAGCTTCGGTACCTGTCCACTTGCATTGAAGATAAATGTAAAGGGCCCCGGAAGGGCCTTCTTTAGTACACGAAATACAGTAGTGTCAAAGGGTTTCGTATATTGTGAAATGTCTGTGAGATCGTAACAGATAAAAGATAAGTTGGCCTTTTCTGGTTTCAGACCCCGGATCTGGCAAACGCGCTCTATCGCTTTTTGGTTGGTGATGTCACAACCGATACCATATATGGTATCGGTAGGATAGATGATCACGCCACCTTTTCGCAGGATATCCACGGCCTGTTCAATGGCTTTCGGATTAGGATTGTCATTATAGATCTTCAACAGCATTGTTGTCTCTTTTTTGCAAAGATACGTATATTAATTGCCTATCTCTGCGTCGGTCAAGACTATCTTTGTAATCATATTTTTCGGAGGATGAATGGTGCTCCCGCCACCAATGTCTTCCGCATAAATTCTCACTACACCTACGGAATAACTTGCGCTAAAGCTATAATCATCAATGATAGCAGGAATGATCTCATAGGTGGTACTGTTGTCGTCGTAAGATATTGCCACACTTACATGGCCATCTTCGAAATATCTTTTATCCAACTCGGGTATAGACTGTTCATAAATATATGTGTTTGTCTCATCTATTAAAGACCATTGGTTAGAGAGTATGTCATAAACATAACTGCTTCCGGGTAAATAATTTGTCACATACTCTTTGGTGCATGAAGTGAACGTGAGCAGCGACGCAGTTGTCACAACGAGGGCAAGTAATAATTTTTTCATAATATGTGTATTTAAATATGTCTGTTGTTTATAAGAACGTAATAGCTAC
>JBEBVG010000019.1:0-29847 GCA_040392845.1 Sphingobacterium sp.
TCGTCGGGCTCATAACCCGAAGGTCATCAGTTCGAGTCTGGTCCCCGCTACTTAGGTTAAAAGCTTCAACGAAAGTTGAGGCTTTTTTTATTACACACTATTCACCTCGCGTCACAAGTATATTCCTCGACACCTTTTTCTGTTAAAGTCTTAATTGTCTAATTGTTCATTTTAAATATCTGTATGTTTAAATAGATCGGTAGGTTTGTTTATATAGTTGATAATTACAGAGAGGTATTTTATGACATGAAGATATCGCTACTTTTACATTGATTTGATTTTTAACTAACCATTTTAACACAAAACGCATGAGAATAGTAAAGAGTTTATACTTGCGGATGAGCTTTGTTTTTTTATTTAACATCGTTCTGCCTCCAGATCAACATGCACAATCTCCTTCAAATAGTTTATTTGAAATAAGCGGTCAGGTTGTGGATCAACATGGTATGGGGATTATAGGGGCAGCGATTAAGGTAAAAAATAAATCCATAAGTACCACGACGGATGCGAATGGCCACTTTATGATAGGGGTAGAGAGGAACGATATCCTGGAGGTGTCTTTTGTTGGCTTCAAGCCTGAAACGATAGTGATTGCCGAAGCAAGGAATGATTTAAAAATAACCCTGACGGAAAGTAGTACAAATCTTGGTGAAGTCGTCGTGGTGGGATATGGATCTACTAACCAAAAAAAGCTTACGGGAGCGATATCAAGTGTTTCGACAACTGATTTTAAAAATCGTCCTATCACCGATGTATCCATGGCGCTGCAAGGAAAGGTAACGGGAGTACAGGTTACTCAAAATTCGGGGCAGCCGGGGGCTGACGGGGGCACAGTACTAATTCGGGGAATAGGTACTTTAAATGATGCTTCTCCCTTGATTATAATCGATGGCTTTGAGTCTTCTTTCGATAAAGTGGATCCGAAAGACATTGAATCTATGTCGGTATTAAAAGATGCAGCTTCAGCTTCTATCTATGGAAACAAAGCCGCAAATGGTGTTATCCTAATCACAACAAAGAAAGGGAAAAACGGCAATCTGCCAATAGAATATAATGCATATATAACCAATCAGCGGGTAACGCGATACCCATCTTTATTAGGATCTGTAGACTTTCTTGAATTATATAATGAGGCCCGTTTAAATTCAGGGCAACAACCTTCTTACTCGGAGACTTATATTGACAATTTCAAAAAAGGAGATAATCCAGCATTATATCCCAACAGAGATTGGTCTGATTTTTATTTTAAAGATGCACTTCATCACAATCATTATCTGAAAATGTCAGGAGGGAAAGAAGATTTAGCTTATACACTTTCTCTGGGGTATCTCGATCAACAGGGTATCTTGCCGGGAACAGATTATGCGAAATATACCTTTCGCTCCAATGTAAATAACTCCTTCTTTGCCGATAAACTGAAAATATCCGCTAATGTTTCAGGTTATAAAGGCGATCAGATTGATTTAGCAACCGGAACAGCATCAACTTTAGGGCGAATTGTGCAAATGCACCCCACAGTAAATGCAAAGATGGAAGGCTATGGATGGACGGCTTGGTTCTATGACGACGCCGTAAAGGAGGTTGGGGGGAAACAACAAAATCGGACAGGTAACTTCAATGGAAATATGAATGTACAATTGCAGTTAACGGATCAGCTTAAGCTTGAAGGCGCTGTTAACTATGATCGGACAAGAGTTGACGGGTTAGAGTATGCGCCTAATGTAGTGTTATATACCATCGAAACAGGATCTAATGGGGAGCAAACAATAGGCGAAAATAGAACCAGAGAGTCAAAAATTAGAGAGAGCTACAATAATTATGGTAATCTCTCCACGTATGCGACCTTACAATATGTTTATAATACGCCGAACGGCCATTATTTCAAAATACTAGGGGGAGGTCAACAGGCACGTTGGGACAATAAATATACCGCTACGGAGAGAAGTCGTTTGACAACAAATCTTCCAACACTTGAAGTCGGCGATCCTGCTACACAGAAAAATTCAAGCTGGGAATCTGAAATACGGACACTTTCTTTGTTTGGAAGGTTTAATTATGATTACAAAGCAAAATATCTATTCGAAGCTAATCTGCGACATGATGGCTCATCTCGTTTTGCTAAAAACAACAAATGGGGTACTTTCCCTTCGTTTTCGGCAGGATGGAGAATTTCAGAAGATTTTTCGCTCAGGGAGAACTATGCCTGGCTAGAGGAATTGAAAGTGCGTGCGTCGTGGGGAAAACTCGGGAATGAAAAAATATGGAGCTCCTATGCGGGTATTGATATTCTAGCTGTAGGTAGCTCCAATTATATATGGGATAATCAAAGCGTTACAGGTTCGAGTGTTTCTTATATTGCCAATAAGGATTTAACGTGGGAAACAACTACACAAACCAACCTGGGTCTTGACATAACAGTTTTTAATAATCTTGATTTTTCAGCTGACTTTTATATTAAGGAAACAGATGATATTCTTATGCAATTACCAGTCTCCAGTACGTTCGGATTTACGGAAGTACCTTGGGTTAACGCCGGGAAAATGAAAAACGTAGGGTTGGAATTTTCAGCCGCCTATGTGAAACAACTTAGTCAAAACTGGCAGATAAACGGTAGCGGAAACATATCATTCAACCGTAACCAGATACTAGACCTAAAGGGAGCAAGCCCGATATTACAGGATACAAGAGGTATATTATTGGAAGAAGGCTCTCCTATTAACACACTATACGGATACGAGACAGAGGGAATTTACCAGAATGATGAAGAGATACATAATCATTTGAAGACCT
Source organism: Sphingobacterium sp. (assembly GCA_040392845.1). Lineage (GTDB taxonomy): Bacteria > Bacteroidota > Bacteroidia > Sphingobacteriales > Sphingobacteriaceae > Sphingobacterium. The sequence continues at coordinate 2,791 of JBEBVG010000019.1, forward strand.
TTGATAGATGGGGAAATCCAATAAACTCTTATGCAGGATTGATAGCGGCCCCCGGTGATATTCGCTTTAAAGATCAAAATGGTGATGGCATTATCGATTTGGATAACGATAGGGTCAAGCTTGGTGACCCTTCTCCGGACTTTATTTTTGCATTTTCGCTAGGTGCAAAATATAAAGATTTTGATTTTACAACCTTTTTTCAAGGGATAGTCGGAGGCGAGGGATGGAGTTCAGGGGAGTTGGTGTCGCCTTTTTTCAATGGTTATAATACGGCGGGCTGGATGGTCAATAGATGGACCCCCGAAAACCCGAACAATACCTATCAGCGCGTATATATTGACAGTCAACGGTCTAATATAAAATCGGCATACTATGTAGAAGATTTATCATACATGCGTCTGAAGAATATCGAACTAGGTTATACTATTCCTAAATCTGTGATGAGCAAGATCAAATTAAGAGGTGCCAGAGGATACATTAGTGGTCAGAATTTATTTACGCTAACTCGGTATAAAGGTTTTGATCCCGAACGCGCCGGTGTCGAAGCAACGAATATTTATTCATACCCATTGGTCCGGACATTGACAGCTGGTATTAACATAACATTATAAATCATGAAAATACATATATACTTCTATAGCCTAATTGTATTCCTAACGTCATGTAAAGGTTACTTGGATACGGTGCCTACGGACAAAGCTTCTCCTGAAACTTTTCTTGAAGATATCACACAAGCACGGAGTCTCCTGGCGGGAATTTATAACTGTCTGTATGATGATAGTCCGAGCTATATATTTCCTTACACTTTAGAAAATATGACTGACAACTCGTTCAACCCCAATACATGGGAGTTCTCTGCGGAATTTGCGAAGGGGACGCAGACAGCTGCCAGTTGGTTAGCAGAATATAAGTGGACTCGAAACTGGCTAGGAATTTCCAGAGCAAACAGTCTGATTAGAGGGGTGGAAAATGCACCAGTACTCTCCTTAGAGGAAAAAAATAGTATCGTCGCTGAAGCAAAGTTCTTTAGAGCATTTTATTATTTTGATCTACTTACTTTTTACGGTCGGGTTCCGGTTTTGGATGAACATTCCCCTCTGGAGAATCCACCACGTGACGATATCGATAAAGTGATTGCTTTTATGAAAGATGATATCGATGTAGCCATTGACCATCTGCAGAATAGTATTGGTGGAGAATACGTATCCAAAGGTGCTGCATTTATGCTTAAATTGCGTCTTGCGCAATATGAGAACGATCATGAAACGGTGATTGCATGTGCTAAGGATATTAAAGGCTTAGGCTTTAGTCTGTATGGAGATTTCGAGAAGCTCTTTAAAGAAGAAGGGATAGACGACCCGACGAATAAAGAGATTATTTTTAAAATTAACTATGCTACAGACATCCGTTCGAGTTATATGACTATGCTCTGGTATCATTGGAATTCCTTTCAGACGACACTTCCGATGGTGGAGAGTTTCTTCACAGCAAATGGTTTGCCTATAAATGATCTGCAAGCAGATGGAGGTGGATATATAGGAAAGGACCCAACGTATGATCCAGACAGACCCTTTGCCAATAGGGATCCTAGATTACACCTGTCTATTTTATGTCCCGGGTCGGAATACCGGCTAGATGCCGAATCGCGTTACCAGGAACATTGGGTACCTGCTAGTTGGAGCAATATTTCTGGTTTCAGACCAAAAAAGGGAGCAGATGAAAAGTTGCTGAATACACAAAATGATGGGACTGACAAGATATTGATGCGCTATGGCGAGGTCTTGCTGGCATGGGCAGAGGCTGAAAATGAAATGAACGGTCCGGCTGATGCATACCCTTTGATTGATGAGCTTAGAGAAAGAATAGGTATGGTCACCTTGTCGGAATCTTTGCCCTACCTGACTAAACCTACCATGCGTGCTCTCATACGTAATGAGCGCAGGGTAGAACTTTTCCATGAGGGACATCGATGGTTTGATATACGCCGTTGGGGAATAGCGGAAGAGGTAATGAAGGACGCTGTGGGACTTGATGTTTCCCGGCTTAAATGGTATTCTGATGGGAACGTAACAAGCGATTGGCAATATGTTCCTATGGTGATAGACCGACGATCTTTTAATAAAGACCGGGATTACCTTTGGCCAATTCCCCAAAAAGAAATTAATGCAAATCCAGAAATGAAAAATGATCAAAATTATGGTTATTAATAGGAAAATAAAACAGCTGTTTGCTGTTGTGTTAGGACTTATCTTCTTTGGTTCATGTAAAGAAAATATAGACTATATAAACCCTACATGGGCACGTGCGGTCTTTCCCGATGAAGGAGCGACGGTTAAAATCGATTTTTTTGAACCCGATCAGACACAGGTATTCAGGTGGGAAACACGGGCGAATGCATCGTATAAGATTTATTTTGATATCGATATGCATTTTCAAAATCCGTATATCATGGATATGGGCAGTAAAGATTCTTTAAGTATAAAAAATAGTGAACTTCTGGAAATTTTAAGAGATGTATATCCGGGGTTTGCAAGTATTAAGCGATTTTTTTGGAAGGTGGAACAAAATATTGGCGGGGATATAAAAACAACATGGCGATATTTTAATGCCATTCTATCAGTTGAAAGTTTTGTTGATTGTCGAGATGGGGAAAGATATGAAGCTCGCCAGTTTGTGCTGGAGGATGGTTCATTAATGACCATAATGGCTGAAAATCTTAGAGCCAAAATCTATACAGATGGATCAACACTTTCTCTTCCATATAAGGCGGCGATACATCCAGACCCCTCTTTTGTAGAAAAGGCCGGAGGATACTATTCTTGGGCTACTGCTGTAAATATGACCTGGGATGATGCTAAAGTTGCAACCTTGAATGATGAGCCTATTCAGGGAGTTTGTCCGTGCGGATGGCATTTGCCCTCGTATAAGGAAATAGATGCATTACGTAATCATTTAGGGCTATATACTGGAGGAAACGCTGTAAAAGATCCTTCTTATTGGAAAAATGTAGACAATGTATCCAATGATAGCAGGATGAATATTATTGCATCTGGATATTATTGGCATGAGAATATGGCTTTTTTAACGCAGCCATTCGGTGGCACCGACGAGAGTATGGCTGGTCTCTGGACATCCACTCCATACCTGAAAGGACTAGAATTTGCCTGGGGTGAGAAGGCATTGGATGATGATAAGAACAAAGCTGTGATGATGTCATTGTATGATGAAGTCGAAGGTATCTACTTACAAGGGTATAGTATTATACCAAGTGTAGAAAACAGATGCTATCCGGTAAGATGCATTATGGATGAAGTAGAATAATTAAAAAAATCTGAAAATTATGAATAATTATATGTGTATAATGCCCCTGTTTTTTGTCGCTATGCTTTCTCTTTCATGTAGCGATAAAGATGTGATAAAGACCAACACGACGGAAGATGAAAAGGAATATCCCAATAGATATTATATAGATCCAGATGCTGGAGAATACTATAATACGGGACATTCGCCGACCCAAGCCTGGGAGAGTATCGATCGCATAAATGAGAGGACATGGGCACCGGGCGATACAATACTTATAAAACGTGGATCTAAATATACAGGCTCCTTGACACTAAAAGGAAGTGGAACAGCAGAAGCGCCTATTGTAATTCGCGCTTATGGAGATGAGAATTTGCCATTGCCCGAAATTAATGCTGAAGGAAAAAAGGATGAAGCTATCCTGATCAGGAATATACAATATTGGGAGATACAGGATTTGAAGATCACCAACAAGGGAACAGTTGCAAGACCTAAAAGTGTAGGAATTAGAGTTGTAGCAGAAAATATTGAAGGGGGGGTGATGAATCATATTCGTATTAAAAACTGTATTATCGCTGACGTCTTCGGTACGAAGACGCATCATCTTGAGGGAGGTGGAGCTGGGATACATTATTACAATGTTATTGAATCGCAGACACCGTCAAGTTTCAATGATTTCAGAGTAGAAAATTGCCATTTTATCAATTGCCAGCGGGATGGTTTGGTAGGCTATGTAAGCACAGGTGATAGAGCAAAGAGAAAGGCGAGTACGAATGTTGTTTTCTCCAATAACATTTTTGAAGGTATACCTGGCGATCAAATCATTGTAAACAGTTGTGACGGTGCTCTCGTAGAACATAATACTGTCCGCAATTGTGCAGAAGGTGATTTTTCACCTTCAGGAGCATCTTTTGCCGCAGAAGCTGCTGCTGCTATCTGGTGTATACATAGTGACTATACCGTATTTAGATATAATATTGTACAGGATCATAGAGCGACCTGGGATGGACAAGCTTTTGACTGTGACCAAAATTGTCAGCACACATTGTTCGAATACAATATATCCTATAATAATGTGGGTGGTTTTTTCTTGATCTGTCCGTCAGACTTGGCATTTAATCAAGGGTTTGCCGATTTCAAAGGGTTGGTTGTTCGTTATAATATCAGTATCAATGACGGTACCCGTGATTATCTGAAAGAAAATGGAAAGGCATTATCTTCGACCATTGATGTGGTGGGAAGAGTTGTCGATGCTCATTTTTATAATAATACATTTATAAAGACGAGATCTGCAGACCAGAATGCTGATAATAGAGCAATAACTTTCGACCAATTTGCGAATCTGCCCAACTCGCTGACATTCACCAATAACATTTTTTATAATACAACGACATCCCAAAATTCATTTTATGAGGTGAATTATGGCACTTTGGATGCAGACAATGCTTTAGTGTTTAAGCATAATAATATCTACGGTTATTCGACAGGAATTTCCACTACTAGTCCGAATAACACCGGTAATACCAATGTAGATCCCAAATTTGTCAAACTGGTTGAGTCCTTTGTCGCTAACAACGACTTGGTGGATAAAGACGAGGTATTAAATGGTCTCAAATTAAGTGTAGGATCGCCTTTAGTTGACGCTGGTGTTACTGTTATAGATAATATCTTCCCTGTAACTAACGATTTTTGGGAAGCAAGTGTCGGTACGTCTAAGAATATAGGGGCTCATAACCATAAATAAACGATATTATGAAAAATATAATTAAATGTCTTGGTGTGGCTATTATTTCACTGGTTGCTTTGCTTACAGCTTGTGATCGTGAAAATGATTTTTATGAAGTTGGCCGCCAACAGGTTTTTTTAAGTTTGCCTATTAATGATACGGCATGGGTATTAAATTACCAAAAACCTGACTCACTTTACACCTTTGGCTGGAATTCAAAAAGAAACTTCGTGAATTATCGTTTGGTTTTCAGCTTGAATAAAGACATGTCTGAACCAAAAAAAGCAATAGATGTCGGAGTGAGGCAGAGTTTTTTATTGACTACCATGCAGCTGGATTCAATAATGAGTTATATGGATGTGGGCATTGCTGAAAGCGCTGATGTATATTGGACAATTGAGCTCGTAGATCCAAATGACGGATGGTGTGAAGATGTGCGAAAGTTGAATATTACAAGATGTGATTTGCCGAATAACGTAATCATGCTGGAGACTCCTCCAAGCCTCGCTAACTTGATATTGGACAAATCTACCCCAGAGGAACATATAATTTTTACATGGGATTGTAGGACCAACGTGGATAATTATTTATTGGAATTGAGTTTTGATGAAGATTTCACAAACATTTTCTCTTTTGAGAAAGGAAAAAATAAGAGTCACGAATTTACACACACATATTTAGATAACTTATTGGCAGATAATCATGTCAGGTTAGGCGAGACGGAAGCTATCTTTTGGCGGATTAAAGGCGAAGGTAACCCTAACAATCCTATAGAGAATAGTGCAGTGCGTGAGATTTCAATAACCCGCTTTGCACGGGATCCGGTTCAGATTGAACTTTTGTCACCGGTAAAAAACGATGATGTAACATTGAAGGCTGAAGATGCTGATGATCTGTTTAAATTTGAATGGGAATGCGATACTACGGGTGTTTCCTTCAAGGTACATTTGTCCGATAAAGAGCTGGAACATACGGTTGTTTTGGATGCGGGAACTAATAATTATTTTGCGATTAAGCAAGTCGATTTAGATTTGCTGCTGGAGCAAGAGTTTGATATGGTGCCTTCACAAAAGAAAATTATGTATTGGGAGGTTGTTCCCGATGATGAGTTGAGAGCCATATCGCCAGGAAAAAATAATTTCACCATCCAACGTTTTCAAGCTGTCACAAGTGCTCATCCAATTGTATTGACAAATGCTCCGACAAACGGGACGAGTTATGTGTTAAATTATGCTTCTGCCGGAGCCGTCCTCACGAATATGACATGGGATTGCGCCTCGGCGACGGCTACATATGCGATCGAGTATAGTTTAAAACCGGACATGAGCGAAGCAAAGACATTAGAACTTAGCAGAGATAAGTCATTCAGTTTTACGCATAATACTTTCGATGTCATGCTTTCTGATCTTGGTGGAGCCTACCTGACAAAAACGCTCTATTGGAGAATAACGAGTACTGTAAAAGTGCTGACGGAACCTTCGGAAATAAGAAGTCTGTCCCTCCGGGGCATGTTGAGGCCTTTTGTGGACAAGCGTGATCCTAATAATCCGGAGACCTATAATGTAGTGAAAATTGGAGAGAACTTTTGGTTTGCGGAAAATCTTCGTGCTACTAAATACAGTGATGGGACACCTTTTACGGCTGTGGATCTTCCATCTAAAACATACACGGCCGGAGCTATAGGCGATAGAAATGTAATTGGTCAATTTTATACCTGGCCAACGGCCCTTCGAACATGGCAAAATGCTACAAGTAACGACAATACCATTATTCAGGGTGTATGTCCTTGTGGTTGGCATGTGTCAACCAAGAAAGAATGGGACGATATGATTACTACTTTGGGAAATAATCCGGCGGCGAAAGCCAAATCTACCCAATATTGGGCAAATAAAACTGGTATTACAAACTCTAGTGGATTAGGGTTGACACCTGGTGGCATATTTTGGCATGGTAATGTGGCGGCACCTGATAATGCGGGGGCAGATGGAAAATCTGGCTATTGGACCACGACAATCGGAAGTGCAACCTCAGCCTATATGTTTGAAATATTCGATTGGGATTCGAATAATATTATACCGTGGCATTATTCTTCAAGACCTTGGAGCGAAGGTGATGGAACGGCATCAAGAATGGTTTTTGTACGTTGTGTGAGAACGCAGAACTGATCGTTTATTATAAGTAAGCAATATCAAACAGTAGCAGGCAATCGCTTGCTACTGTTTTTTATTCAGGCATTAGCCTCGTACATTCTTTTTCTTAAATTCGGTGGGTGAACTACCATAGAATTCTTTGAATTGTCGGCTAAAGTGATTAGGATTGTAATAGCCAAGTCGGTGTGAAATTTCCGCTGAAGTTAAACTGGTAGACAGTAACATGTATTTTGCTTTATCCATTTTGATTTTTAGAATGAAGGTAGAAGGAGTATCACCTGTCAGACGTTTGATATTTAAGTAAAGCTGTGTTCTACTGACATGAGCCTCTTGTGCAAGCTGACCGACAGAAAGCTCGGTATTTTCAAGATTATTGTGGATATATTCTGTTATTTTTTTAATGAATGTTTCGTCTGCATTGTTTAATTCTTCTTTTTCTAGATTTACCCCTTTAAAATCCGAGTAATAGCTCCTCATCGTATCTTTGTTTTTCAAAATATTGGAAAGCCGTAATAACAGTTCCTGCATATTAATAGGTTTTTGCATGTATACATCGGCACCATACTGAAAACCTTTTATCTTTCCTTCGGACGAACGTTCGGAAGTGATGAGTATGACTGGTATATGCTTAAACCTGGCATTACTCTTTATAGTTTGACAAAAATCATATCCATTCATATTGGGCATTTGTACATCACTGATGATTACATCTACATCACGTGTTTTTAATAACAATAAAGCTTCCTCTGCTGAAGAAGCTGCTAGTATATGAAAGTATTCATTTAGTTTGCGCCTTAAGATTTTCTTGGTGTCACTATCATCTTCTACGATTAATATTTGGAAATTGCTTTTGTCCTCATTTTCTGAGTCGGCATTGAAATTTAAACCTTGTTCTTCTATATAGCGGGTATTGTCTATGATTTGTTTAACAAAATGTGAACGGTTATTACTATTATTCACTTCCATTTCAGTATTCTCTATAATTGGTATAACTACCCTAAATATATTGCCTTCATTTGAGACGGCAGTTACCGATAAATTTATCTCGAGGAGCTTCGCAATGCTATTTACAATTGCCAGCCCTATACCACTATTGGAATAGGGGCCTGAAATATTCGTCTTATTGTAAGGTTGGAAAATTGCGATTTTTTGTTCATCTGAGAAACATGGCGCAGTGTTGAATATTTCGATGATTACATTATCCTTGAGTTTGTAGAGCCTGAGTGAACAACGTCCACCATATTCAGTGTGCTTGACTCCATTGCTCAATAAATTACCTATTAACATTTCCAATTTGTCTGCATCGAATACTAAAGGCAAGCTGTCTATTTCAGGAATAAAATCATACGATATTTGTTTTTGTTTGCATAGTGGTGAGAAAGCTTCAAATAGATCCTTCGTAAAGGAAACAATGTCATATTTACCCAACTGTATTGTCGCATATTGTGATTCGATATTCCGGAAATCCATTAACTGGTTGATGAGATACTCAAGTCTTTTTATGTTCCTCTTGAAGATACCCACTTCTACTTCTTTATTATCATCATTACTTAAAACGTCTTGTTCTAATGTCGAAAGGACAGCCAAAGGGGTCTTGAATTCATGAGATATGTGTGTAAAGAAATCCAGCTTCATCGCATTTAACTTTTTTATTTCTTCTTGTTCTCTTTTCGCATTTTTTATTTGTTTTTTTGCATTTCTTTGCTTTTGGACAAATCGATATATGCCCCAGAGGATAAGTAGAGCCAAAGCGATATAACCTAAGATCATATAGCCTCTAAAATAGAATGGAGGGAGGATCTGGATATGGATTGCTCGACTGTCTATTACCTCATTGTCCATAGTTTCAAGTTTTATTTCTAATGTGTAATGGCCGAAGGTGAGTCCGGTGAAAGATATCTCACTAGCGGATGGACTCATTTCATACCAGTTGTCATCAAGACCTTTCAGCCTGTAGAAACATTTGTAATAAGCTTGTTTTTCATCGTATGAAATGTTGACGATTTCGAAAGTGATAAAATTTTGATCGCTTTCAAGCTGGATTTTTTTTGCGACATTAATATGTTCACGAAGCAAACCGTCAGGCTGGGGCGTGACAGACTTGTTTAGTACTTTGAAGTCAGCGATATAAATTTTGGGGTGTGTTTGTGTCTTGTCTGTCGCATTCATACTTAACGGATCAAAGCTTATTAACCCGTTATAGGTGCCAAAATATATTTTATTGTCGTCTTTATAAGATGACCTAATATTAAACTCACTGTTTCCAAGTCCCCAAGCCAGATTAGTTTTCAGAATTTCCTTATTCGGTGAGATCCTGTAAATATTGTTCCCAGCGGTTACCCATAGGTTACCATTTATGTCGTCCTGGATTCCGGCGATACTATTTTTTATTGTGTTGTTCACAATATAAGGTTCTATATGTCTGTCCTTGAAAAGATAGATCTCTCCTCTCGCCGTACCTAATAACAGCTCTCCTTTGTGATTGCAATAGGCGGATTGAATATAGATGTCCGGCCGTGATTCTAAACTATATGTGTCGGTACGCCTGGTTGTTCTGTTGTAACTAACTATGGAGTTAAAATTGATAAAATAGATATTATCCCTATACGGTAGAATATGACAAAAAGTAAAATCGACATTATTAGATTTTAGGATATTGACAAAGGAATTTTTTGCTTGTAGATAAAAATCAATCCCCTTATTGGAAGCTACAGCAACGCTGTCTTTATTTATTACGTAAAGGGCATCTATTGAACTGCCCGATATACTATTTGTGTCATTTGGATTGTTTACGTAATGCTTAATTTCATAACGAGGTGTTATTCTATAGAGTCCATTTGATAGAGAACCCGCCCAGATATCTCCGCTCTTATCTAGCCCGAGGGAGACAATGTTGTTATTGATATCATAGGAATACTGATTTAACTGCTTGAGGGTATTTTCTTTACTATCGAGTATATTTATTCCGGCATAATTTGTAGCCACCCATAATCGATTGTTGTAATCTTTCACAATACCATTGGCAGCTACATTTCCCAATGTGCTCTTAGAATCGGACAGGTTTTTGAACTTTATGGGAGAACTCAGTTCATTAATAAAAATGAAGCCTGTAAAGTAGGTGCCAACGACCATATTGCCTGAGGCTGTACTATGTAAAGAGGTGACCGTTGTATTTTGTACGATACCGTCACTGTTTTCAAGGATATAATTTTTAAGGAAGCTGTTGGTATAGTCATATACAGTTATTCCGTTGTTGTGACCTATCCACAGCCGATGGTATTTATCCTCGTCGATGCTTCCTATATTTTCTATTTCTTTGATTCCAAATTTATGAGTTACCTGTTCTTTTAAAAATTCGTCATTGGTTCTGTTGTATCGGAACAGCCCGTCTTTTTTGGTTCCGATCCACACACTTCCAAATGAATCGGGGAAAATACATAATATAATAAGAGGGGATAGGTCATGGCTCTTAGGTGTATACATCTTCATTGCAGTGAAGTCTTTACCAAGTCCAAAAACGTGGTCATAGTCTATTCCCCAAACCGCACCAAATTTGTCTACTTGTATGTGGTTATAGGGGGCATTTTTTTGAATTAACTTAAGCTGCCCATCTTTGTATTTATAAATTTTTTTTTCGGCTAAGATGATAATTTCGTTATTTACCTTTATTATCGATGTCGTATAAGAAACATCTGATCCTTGATGCCGAATTCTGGTATATTGTCCTGTTTCATAATTGTAGGCTTCTAAATACTCGGCCACACCAACCAGCATTTCTTTTTCTGTACCAAATAATGAGAAAATTCGCAGTCCATTATACCTATTGACATCAGTTGCCCGTTTACTATCGTAGATATTTAATCCTTCAGAGGTACCTATCCATATTCTATCGTATATGTCACTGCAAATCGTAGTAACATTATTATTTGCCAAACCATTATTCTTGCTGATTTGAAAGTAGTTTTTTACCACTCCATATTCTTGTGCAAGAATAATCATAGTGGATAAAATGAAAGTGCAGGTAAGGAATATCTTTTTCATAATGTCTATAGATTAAAGATAAAACATGTGTTTGTTATTATTGAATAGCGATGTATCTATTTGTTTAAAAACCATATCTTTTTGTACGATTGTTCATTTTGTCGGTGTTTTCACAACTCCCTGCAGATAAATTAAACATTGATATAAGGTCCATTCATATTGCGCGACTATATTTGTGACAGTCGTATCAGCTCCCTTTTATTTTCATCAAAACATAATAAACAAAGAATGTATTTAAATCAGATCAGAAGTAAGATATTTGTCGTTCTTATTCCTTTATATCTCATCAGCCTATTTGGTTGTGCTGCTTCAAACTTTAAGATAGTTCATCTGTCGGAATATGGCATTATCGCAGGAATGCAACAGAATTTAACGCCTGTTTTTCAAAAAATATTACACGACTACAAAGATGTAGATACGTTACATATCCTTTTTGATAAAGGACGTTATGATTTTTACGATTCACCGACTGCAAAGCGAGGTGCGAGAGACGCTACGATAGGTATAAATTTAGAGAGACGCAAAAATATCGTTATTGATGGTCAGGGAGCCGAATTGATTTTTCATGGCAAAATGATCGTATGTGATATCCTGGAATCAGAGAATATAACATTAAGGAATCTTGTTATTGATTGGGATAGACCATTCAATTCACAAGCTACTGTCTTAGGTGTGTCGGATGACTATATTGATTTTGAGATAGAGCGCGATCTTTATCCTTACGAAGTGATCAACGATAGCATTTTTTTTCTTATTGAGGGAAAGCGGTATAACATTGTACCTCAATACACAAATTTATATGAAGAAGAAACGAAGAACATCGTCTACCAGACAAGGGACAGGCCGCTAGGAGATGAATTATTTCATGCCCGGGTTTCGGAAATCGGCACTAATAGAGTGCGCTTCTATTGTACGACGAAATACAAGCCCACTACGGGAACAATTGTAGTCTTCTTCCACGGCACCTATATTGCCAATGGTATTGATGTAAGAAGGAGTAAGGATGTTACGGTAGAAAATGTAACGGTTTACCATACATTGAGTTGTGGCTTGCATGGCTATATGAGTGAAAATATAAGCTTAAAAAATGTTCATTTTATCAACAATGAAAAGAAAGGTAGAGCATTCAGTACCTTGGCTGATGCCACACATTTCAACGGCTGTAAAGGGCAGATCCTATTTGATAATTGCTCGGTAGGTGGCGCGGGAGATGATTTTATGAATATTCACGGTATGTACTCGATAGTAAGTAAAATACTGGATAGTCATTCAGCTATACTCCTCTCGGCGGGACGTTATATTGGGTTTGAAAAGGATGAAGTGGCATGGGTGATAGATTCCGCAACCATGCGACGTACACAAGAGTTGAAAGTAAAAGATCATACACCAATATATAATGACGATAAGGTCCTTATTGGCTATAAGGTAACTTTTTATGACCTCATAGGAGACAAGATCAAACCGGGAGATTTACTGGAAAATAAAGATCGGAATCCTTCCCTCATCGTAAGGAATTGTAAAATGACAAAACAGAATAGGGCGCGTTCGATTTTAGTCACTACAATGGGAGATGTGTTGATAGAGAATAATTATTTTAATTCAGCCGGAGCAGCAATAGTTATCGAGGGTGATACCAAATTGTGGTATGAGTCGGGGGGTGTTAGCAATGTTGTTATCAGGAATAATATATTTGAAAACTGCTACACATCAGGAAACAATATCATCGATGATCCGTGGGGTTGGGGTGAAGGGATCATTTCTATTACACCGTCCGTTCGTCCTACAGGAATTGACTTCCCGACTTACCACAGCAATATTTCAATAACCAATAATACATTTAAACATTTTGATTATCAGGTTCTTTTTGCAAGGTCGGTAGATAATTTAACTTTTCAGGATAATATTCTGGAACGAACTTATGAATATGAGCCCTTCTACCGAAAGACAAATTTTTACTTAGATGGCTGCAGAAACGTGTCCTTCTACAATAATACTTTCGATACAAATTTTCTCGGAAGAGACATGATAATAAAAAATATGCAAGGATCTGATATCATTCAAAATAACCTGCCAGAGCTTGCGATTACGGTCGAATAGTGAGTGGCGAGGTTATTAAAATCTATAACATCAACTTAATTAATGGCAATGAAAAAAAATAAAGCATTTGTGCTGGCCCTTTGGGGCTTAATTATAATTGGTTGTAATAACAGCTACTCCAATACCAATAAAGATCAATTGAATTTGATACCTTATCCGCAATCTGTAGAACGCAAACCGGGAATATGTAATCTCGTTCAGGGTTTTGTTATAAAGGGAAAGAGTGAAAACAAAGGTTATCTTGAGCATATGCTCCGGGATGACTTTGGCCTTCAGAGAAACAAGAAAGGAACAGGTGTGTATCTGCACATCGATAAAAGATTATCTTCAAATAAAGAAGCTTATCAGCTCGATATTACCGAAAGTAGTATAACAATCACTGCGGCTGCTGAAAACGGTATTTTTTATGGCATTCAAACATTAAGGCAGCTTATAGACGATGGGATATTGCCTTGTTTAAAGATCAAAGACCAGCCCGCATTTGGTTTCAGATCATATATGCTAGATGAAGCAAGATACTTTCAAGGAACTGAAACGGTAAAAATGCTGCTAGATGAAATGGCACAATTGAAGTTGAACAAGTTCCATTGGCATTTGACTAACGATTCAGGTTGGCGGATAGAGATAAAAAAATATCCTCTGCTAACTGAAGTCGGGTCAAAAAGAGATAGCTCTCAGATCAATGACAATGGCAAGAAGTGGGCAAGTGAATTGTTTGACGGAAAGGTACATCAAGGTTTTTATACACAGGAAGAAATAAAAGATATTATTAAATATGCCGAAGAACGCTATATCACCATTATCCCGGAAATTAGTATGCCTGGTCACGCATCCGCAGCAGTCGCAAGTTATCCTTGGTTAGGTACTGCGGCTGAACAGATCACTATACCCACAAAATTTGGTGTAGTAAGTACGGTATTTAATCCAGCAGACGAGCGCGTGATTAGTTTTTTACATGATGTATTGAAAGAGGTGGCGGAACTTTTTCCCTCCGATATTATACATATCGGAGGAGATGAAGTGAAATACGATCAATGGAAGACATCTAAAGATGTGGCTGACTATATGGCTAAGTATAACCTGCCTACCTTTAGTGATGTGCAAGTAAAGTTTACGAATGACATTTCAAATTATATTGATAGGGAGTTGCACAAGAAGATGATGGGTTGGAACGAGATTCTTGGTAAGCAAGTTCATGATTGGTCTACAGCAAAAAGCGCTGAGACGGACCTTTCCCATAATGCTATTATCCATTTTTGGTTTGGAAAAGCAGAAGTTTTGCAATTAGCAATAAATAAAGGGTATCAGGTTGTTAATTCACATAATGTATTTACCTATCTGGATTATACTTACGATTTGATCAATTTAAAAAAAGCCTATAGTTTTAATCCGATACCGGATGGTTTAACGACTGGACAAGAAAGCCAGATCATAGGTCTGGGATGCCAGATGTGGGGTGAATGGACACCAAGTAATAAGGAAGTCGAATACCAAACTTTCCCGCGTATAGCAGCTTATGCCGAAGTAGGCTGGACGCCAAATGATCTTAAAGATTATTCTCGTTTTAGAAACGGATTAAAAAAGCTGATGAATAACTGGATAGAGAGAGGCTATACTATACCACCTTTGCACGTAGCTGAAATAGAATAATAATATGAACAAAAATTTCAAAATGAAGAAACTATTATTAGTGATATGGTGCATTTGTACTTTGACGTTCTATAGTATAGGACAGAGTCATAGCAGATACAAGATAGCCTATCAGGGAGATATAGATTATACCCCTCAAATCAGGGAGATACTGGCTAAAAATCCAAAGGGAAACTTTACTCTGGAGTTTGAAAATGGAGTTTATAAGTTTTTCCCGGAGAAGGCGCCAGGAAGTTATATCCGGGTATCAAACAACGATAATGGATATAAACATGTTGCTTTCCATTTGCAAAATATGGAGCAGGTTCATATCCAGGGTAATAATACTGAATTCATGTTCTATGGCAAGATTGTTCCTTTTTATGTGCTGAACTCGGATAAAATAACAATAGCCGGCATTGATATAGATTACGATACTTCTTTCATATTTGAAGGAGAAGTAATAGCTAATGATAAGGCAACGAAGAGTATTGATCTTAAAGTATCGAAAGATATAAAATATAGAGTTCATGCCGATCGATTGTTATTTTCCGGATATGATTGGGAGGAAGGACTGGGACAAAACATCGTTTTTACCGCTCAAACGAAATCGCCCTACTATTACACTTCAAAATATTTACATAGGGAATGGGAAAATGAGTTGAAAGCCAAAGATTTAGGGGATAATGTCGTGCGGTTATATGATTTTGTGTCGGAAGAACTACCTCCTGTTGGATCCATATATGTAGATAAAGGGCTTTACTTAAGAAATAGGGTGTATCCAGGTATAATTCTAGAAGGAGCGTCGAATATTTCGCTCCGCAATATGAATATTTATATGGCTGGAGCAATGGCATTGGTTGGACAAACAACCGAAAATGTCACCATGGAAAATTTCAACGTTCGTTTGAGGCCGGGATCTGCCCGATATATTTCGGCTTCGGCAGATGCGACACACTTTGTCAATTGCAGGGGGCTCATTTCATTTGAAGACTGTTTGTTTGAAAATATGTTAGATGATGCCACAAACGTTCATGGCACATATATGAAGATAATAGAGAAAAAGTCTGATAAATGCATCGCGGTAAGCTTTGGACACGAACAGCAGATAGGTTTCCCCTTTGTGCATGTTGGAGATACCTTACAAATCATCGATAGGGGGAGTTTATTGGGTGGTGAGCATATTCTCGTGTCGGATGTAGAGATTGTTAATGACAATTACTATTTAATCTATTCTTCGAATGACATTAAAACCGTTATAGAAAATCAAAATACGTTTGCTATTGAAAATAGAACAAACACGGCGGCTGTCGTTATGAAAAACTGTATCGTAAGAAACAACAGAGCCAGAAGTATTCTTTTATCGACACCTAAACCCGTGTGGATAGAAGGCAACTATTTTGATTCGATGATGGCGGGTATACTCATTGCGGGAGATGCTAATAATTGGTATGAGTCCGGTGGTGTTGGTGATATTGTTATTAAAAACAACATATTTGTCAATATGGGGGTAGGGGGTGAGACACCCCAATCGGTTTTACAAATTTCGCCGATTATAGCTGAAACAGAACGATCAAAAGGATATTATCATGGTAAAATTATCTTCGAAGATAACATCGTTAAAACATTTGATTCACAGGTTATATATGCGCTAAGTGTGAAGGAGTTGATTGTGCGGAACAATAAGTTTATACAAACTAAAGATTTCAAACCAATATTTGATGATCTGGCATATCTCGATTTTCAAAACTGTGGAAGGGTAGAGGTAGAAGCGAACACTTACGAAGGGGACGATGAGGCGGTGATAAGTGTGATTAAAACACCATCTGTAAAGATAGGAAAACAAGGCGGTTTTAAAAACGAGGTTGTTCATAAGCCGAATACACATTTCTATCAACAATGACGGTCTGTTTGTATATATTTACAGTAAAAAATGCTATATAAGCATGAAAAAGGAGACTAGATATCAATCTTAGTCTCCTTTTTATATAAATATGTTGAGGTATATTTAATCAACTTTGAAAAGTTCTTCAATCGAGGCGTGCTGATTGACGCTCTTTATAGCTGTGGCAAATAGTTCGGCAGTTGATAACACTTTGATTTTTGAATAGGTTTCCATCTTTTCGGAATTCAACTGTATGGTATCGGTAACGATCATTTCTGTCAATGCCGAATTTTCGATAGTCTCATACGCTTTGCCGGATAATACAGCATGTGTACATACCGCTCTTACGGAGTTTGCCCCATTTTCCATAATCAAAGCAGCAGCTTTAGAAAGGGTGCCAGCAGTATCACAAATATCGTCAATCAAAACAACATCTTGTCCAGTGACGTCACCGATAATTGACATCGATTCGATCTCGTTGGCCCGTTTACGGCGCTTATCACAAATGATGACCTCGGCGTTAAAGAATTTAGCAAATGTCCGTGCACGATATGATCCTCCCATGTCAGGTGAAGCAATAGTCAAGTTTGGTAAATTTAGCGATTTGATATAAGGGACAAAAATCACTGAGCCATCTAAGTGGTCTACAGGAATGTCAAAAAAGGCCTGTATCTGTGCAGCATGTAAATCCATTGTCATGATACGGTGAGCACCCGCAGCTGTGATCAGATTTGCAATCATTTTTGCGCCGATAGCTACACGGGGTTTATCCTTCCGATCCTGACGTGCAAAGCCGAAATAAGGAACTACAGCTGTGATATAATGTGCAGAGGCACGCTTAGCAGCATCGATCATTAATAACAGCTCGAGCAAATTGTCTGTGGGCTGGTTGGTGGATTGAATTAAAAAAACATCACTGCCACGTACGGATTCATTATAGAAAGGTTGGATTTCGCCGTCACTAAACTTGGAAAGGGTCATGTCTCCCAGAGGTTTACCATAAGCTGCAGAGATTTTTTCGGATAATTGCTGCGTTCCTGAGCCAGCGAACAATTTTACCGTGTTGAATTGCAAAGGCATTTTTTCGTATTTGTGTTTATGATTTAATAATTACTTTCCAAGTTGATAAAGTCTCTCAAAGACAGGCAAAGTTATTGATTTAATTCGAAAACTAAATTAAATAGAGACAGGAATTTTAATAAAGAGATGAGGTGGATATAAAAAACAAAAAGAGGGTTGTTATACCCTCTTTTTGTTGTTGTCCCACCTGGATTCGAACCAAGACTAAATGAACCAAAATCACTTGTACTACCCTTATACTATGGGACATTCTTTGTCAAAAACAGCTGCGCTTAATTTGACGATGCAAATATACGGCTGTTTTCGGATTATACAAATAAAAATATCGGTTTTTTTGCTTTGTGCTGATTTTCATGCCAATAAAATATCAATTAAATATTCATTTCTAACAATGTATTCCTTATTTTCGAAGCGGCTTTATTTGATTATGCCGTTACCCGGAAAGGTTCGTGCAATCAATAATGATTAATTCGGAATTTTGATATGAACTACAACAAGATTAATAATTTAATAGGTTGGCTTTGTGCTATTCTGGCAACTGCAGTATATGTTATTACTGCCGAGCGGACAACGAGTTGGTGGGACTGTGGAGAGTTTATTGCATCGGCCTATAAGATGCAGATTGTACATCAGCCTGGAGCACCTTTGTTTCTTATGATTCAGAATGTTTTTTCTAATCTTGCTCTAGGTGACAGAACACAGCTTGCTTTCTGGATGAATATAGGCTCAGCGGTCTGTTCAGGGCTAACCATCATGTTTTTATTTTGGTCGATTACGGCTTTAGGCCGAAAAATATTTGTCGGGAAGGCCGACCGGATTTCAGCCATAACTGATAGCCAGCTTATCAGCGTCATGGGGGCCGGTCTTGTAGGCGCCTTAGCTTATGCATTTACGGATACATTCTGGTTCTCTGCTGTTGAGTCGGAAGTCTATGCGATGTCTTCTTTATGCACAGCGGTTGTCTTCTGGGCGATTTTGAAGTGGGAAGCCCGTGCCGATGATCCAAATGCTGATAGATGGTTAGTCTTCATTGCCTATGTCATGGGACTTTCCATCGGTGTACACCTTTTGAATTTGTTGGTCATTCCGGCGATAGCGTTGCTTATCTACTTTCGACGGACGAGCCAGGCGACAACAAAAGGAGCAGTTAAAGCCCTGTTGATCGGTGTGGTGGTGTTGGGCCTAATTTTATGGGGTGTTATCCAATACCTGATTAAATTTGCGGCCTATACAGATCTGTTTTTTGTCAATACGCTAGGGCTTGGCTTTGGTACAGGTGTGACATTCTTTGTCCTATTAGTTATTGGTGGCCTGGTATATGGTATTTGGTATTCTATTAAAAAAATAAGACCTATTCTTAATATAGCCTTGATTTCGTTGGGCTTCATTATTTTTGGCTATAGCTCATTTGTGATGATTCTGGTGCGGGCAAAAGCTAATCCCACACTAAATAACAGTGACCCTGATAATGCATTTACATTCCTGAGTTATCTAAACCGTGAACAGTACGGTGACGAACCTCTGTTTAAAGGCAAATATTTTGATGCTCGTCCTACAGATTATTTTGATGCAGGAAAAGTGTACCGTAAGGATAAGGACAAGTATGTTGTCGCTAAGAAAAAAACAGACTATGCATATGACAGAGAAACAATATTTCCTCGTATACATAGCGAAAAAGGAGGACATCCCCGTTTTTATAGAGAATATTTAGGACTCGGCGAAACTGAAAGCCCGACATTTGCGGACAACTTAAAGTTCTTTTTTGGCTACCAGATCGGACATATGTATGCACGTTATTTTATGTGGAACTTTGTGGGGCGCCAGAATGACGTACAAGGACAGGGCTCGCTGACGGAAGGTAACTGGATATCGGGTATAAAACCTATCGATAATATGTTGGTAGGAGGGCAATATGATCTGCCCGATTCAGAAAAGGAAAATCCATCACGTAATACCTATTTCTTCCTGCCATTATTACTTGGCTTATTTGGTGCATACTGGCATTTTGGAAAGCGACAGAAAGATGCTTTAGTCGTTTTCTTGCTGTTTTTCTTTACCGGTTTGGCTATCGTACTTTATCTTAACCAGACGCCTTTGCAGCCGAGAGAACGGGATTACGCCTATGCTGGCTCTTTTTATGCTTTTTCCATCTGGATAGGACTGGGGGTATTGGCATTAAAGGAATTCTTTAGAAAAAAACTGAGTGCGAAAGTGGCGGGTCTGACGGCTACCGGTATAGGAATTTTGGCGGCACCCGTATTACTTGCTTCCCAGAATTGGGACGATCACGACCGCTCCGAAAAACTATTGGCAAGGGATATGGCAAAGAATTACCTGGAATCTTGTGCACCGAATGCTATATTGTTTAGCTATGGTGATAACGATACATACCCGTTGTGGTATGTACAAGAGGTCGAAGGTTTCCGTACGGATGTTCGTGTCGTAAACCTGAGCCTGCTTTCTTCCGATTGGTATATGCGGCAGATGCTGGAAAAGGTAAATGACGCAGATGGGCTGCCTATTAATATCGATCCCGAGAAATTTAAAGACGGGGTACGCGATGTGATTTACTACCAGGATATGCAAATACCGGACTATGTAAACATAAGTGACCTGCTCACGATTATGTTGTCCGATAACCAGCAAAATATGGCGCAGCTTCAGAGTGGCGAGTATGTGAATCTGCTGCCTACAAAGAAATTTCAGCTGCCTGTGGATAGAGATGCAGTCATGGCAAACAATGTAGTCCCGGAAGAGTGGACAGATTCGATTACAGATACCATGCAATGGGATTACACGTTAAATTATGTCAGCCGTGCTGAATTATCTATGCTGGCAATATTGGTTAACAACAACTGGAAAAGACCAATTTATTTTACGACAACGACGCCTGATGAAAATAATATGGGTCTTGGTAAATACTTGGTGTCCGAAGGTTTCGCTATGCGTTTAATGCCTGTAGATACAGGATTGACGCCGGACGAGTACGGGGGTGTGTCGAATACGGAAGCTATTTACAATTCGATCATCAATAAATATCAGTGGGGCAATATTAGTAAAGCCAAATACCTGGACCCGGACTCTTATAGATATATTAGTTTATATGTAAGTTCGATATTCGGTGAGACTGCACAGGCATTGCTTGAAGAAGATAAGAAAGACGATGCGCATAAGGTAGTGCTGAACGCTTATGAGAATATGCCGAAAAAGACATATCAGATGTCTGAGCCGATGAGTTATACAATACTGCTTGATGCCATGTATCAGGTCGGTGAAAAAGAAAAGGCGCAAGAGATTATACGACGACATGCCAAATTCATTGGTGAGAACTTACGGTATTATATGGCGGTGGCACAGACCAAATCCAACCAGGAGGTGCGTAACATCCGTATGGGCTTATCGGGTTTGATTAGGTTGCAGCAGGTGGCGAATACGCATAACGATACCGAGTTGAAGCCCGAACTTGAAAAGTTAGTTAATGAGTTCAGTTTCATGATGCAACAGTAAGGAGTATTTTTAATATCATTTTTCCTAAAAAAATAGTAGGTTTGCCTAAATATTCCCATCATGAAACAATCGATTTTGCTAGACGGTCCTAAGTTTCAGATTACAATCCGGAGGTTGTGCCAACAACTGATTGAAAATCACGGTGATTTTGAAAATGCAGTATTAATCGGTATTCAGCCACGTGGTACGTTCTTAGCACAACGTATAGCTAGGGAGCTGCAGGAAATGACAGGACATAAAGTTGAAACAGGTATTCTTGACATTACGTTCTATCGGGACGATTTCCGGATGAAAGGAACTTCTCCTATTCTGGCCAACAGTACACAGATTGATTTTATTGTCGAAGACAAAGTCGTTATTTTGATCGACGACGTGTTGTGGACCGGACGGACGATCCGCTCCGCCATGGACGCAATCCAGGCCTTCGGAAGAGCGCAGAAAATAGAATTGTTGGTACTTGTCGACAGACGTTTCTCCAGGCAGATTCCAATTCAGCCCGATTATATAGGGATTCAGGTAGATTCGATCGATTCACAAAAAGTCATTGTAAGTTGGGAAGAAGTCGATAATGAAGATAGTATTGTCTTGATTACCGAAACAAAATAATACGTTTGATGTACATAAAAACTTCGAAATAATGTCAACAGTTACGGAGCAGCTAGGAGCTAGACATCTTTTAGGTATAAAAGACCTCAACGAAAATGATATTCAACTCATCCTCGATACCGCACAGAATTTTAAAGATGTACTCAATAGGCCGATTAAAAAAGTGCCATCTTTGCGCGATATTACTATAGCGAATGTTTTTTTTGAAAATTCTACCCGTACGCGGCTATCCTTCGAACTCGCTGAAAAGAGGCTGTCGGCCGATATTATCAATTTTGCAGCTTCATCCTCTTCGGTCAGCAAAGGTGAAACCCTGATCGACACCGTCAATAATATCCTGGCGATGAAAGTGGACATGATTGTCATGCGTCACCCCTATGCGGGAGCGGGAGTCTTTCTGAGCAAGCATGTCAACGCGCAGATTGTCAATGCCGGTGACGGTGCACACGAGCATCCCACTCAGGCTCTGCTGGATTCCTTTTCTATTCGCGAACGATTGGGTGATGTCGCCGGGAAGAAAGTTGCCATCATTGGTGATATTCTCCATTCCCGTGTGGCCCTGTCCAATATTTTATGCCTGCAAAAACAAGGTGCAGAAGTAATGGTGTGTGGTCCTACTACACTCATTCCTAAATATATCAGTTCCCTGGGCGTACGTGTCGAGCACAACCTGCGCAAAGCACTCGAGTGGTGTGATGTGGCAAATATGCTGCGTATACAGTTGGAACGTCAGGATATTGCATACTTTCCATCCTTGCGCGAATACACGATGCTCTATGGGCTGAACAAGGAAATCCTCGACTCATTAAATAAAGAAATCACGATTATGCATCCTGGACCTATCAATAGAGGAGTGGAGATTACATCGGATGTAGCCGATAGTAAGCATTCCATTATCTTAGATCAGGTGGAGAATGGTGTTGCCGTTCGTATGGCGGTACTGTATCTGTTAGCGGGGCAGAGGGGATAGAAGTTCATTAAATATTACATATAATGGCATAGTCGTAGGAATTGCTTTGATTTAATTTCTTTTTAAGAAACTAGTATTAACCTAAATTTTATAATTATTATATATTAAGGTTTGGCGGCAAGGTGACTAAAATGACCGTGGTCATTTTTAAAATGGGTTAACCCATTTTGTCAACTCGCCTAAGTCATTTTGGAAAAATGCTTAGGCGAGTTTGGTAAATTGCATATGCAATTTTGAAAAAAAATACCGAAACTTTTCTGACAGAAAAGTCGATTTTGCAAAAATGGCTTAAATAAGGCGCTGTGAGCGACTTATTTTTTTTAGATCATAATCATTAAAGAACATCTTCTTGTGGTGTTAACCTTTAATTAAATACGAAAGGTGTTTCTAAAAGTGTGAAGCGAAATACTCCATAAAAGTAAATCGTTACCAAAGCGGTATCCAAAATGTTAATAAATGTGAAACCTGCTTGGCCTTCCGCCCGCAGGCATATTTTTTGGGTAATAAATTCGTTATAATAGGGGTTTACTAACAGATGTTAACAACTTTTGAGGAAAACTTGCAATTGATACTTTAATTTAGTAAACTGAAGTATGTAGTGTCCGATTTACAAGATTTTTTACATTTCATGATGCGCAAAAAGATTTATGGATTAGGGATTGCTTTGAGTTTGTTGTCTATCCCAGCTGTGGGACAACAGACGGCTTGGCAGGATATTAACAAAGCTTATAAGACAGGACAAGAATTATTTGAAAGAGGCAAGTATAGTTCTGCAGCCAAACAGTTTGATAAAGTAGAGGAGTTGCGAACAAAATCTACACTGCAACTGGATGAGACGGAAGAGCTGTCTTTAATTAAAGAGTCTGTTCGTTTCTATCAAGCCGTATGTGCCTTGGAATTACAAGAAAGTGATGCTGAAAGCCGGATATTAAAGTATATAAGGGATTATCCGGTCAGTGCCAATTCGAAGGCGGCGTACTTCCAGATGGGAAGGTCATATTATGCCAAGAAAGATTATGTAAAGGCTATCGAGTGGTTTTCCAAAATCGATTCGAAAAATTTAGCCGGTGCGGAGAATATCGAATATCGGTTCAAATTGGGATATGCGCAGTTTGTAACAAATGATTATGCAGCGGCGAAACCCTTGTTTGAGCGATTGAAAGACGAAAAAAGCCGTTATCAGGAAGCTTCTATTTATTACTATGCCTATTTATCTTATCTCGATGCGGAATATAAAACGGCACTCAATGAATTTGAACGTCTTCAAGGGTCAAAGACATTTGAAAATAGCTATCCGTATTATATCACTGCGCTGTATTTCTTAGACAAGCGTTATGACGATGTGTTGAGTTATGCTTTGCCAATTTTGCAGACGACCAAACAAGAACATGAAACCGAGATGTTCCGAATCATTGGAGCGACCTACTTTATTAAAGGCAATCTGGCAAAATCAAAAGAGTATTACGATAAATTCCAGGCACAGGATCAAGGAAAAACACAGAATAACCAGGATAGTTACCAGATCGGTTACATCGCTTATAAGTTAGGCGATTATGATAAAGCTATCGTCGAACTAGAGAAGATGACGGAGCCTGATGAATACTACCAGAGTGCGATGGTGACATTAGGTGATGCCTTCCTGAAGACGGATAACAAGCAATCTGCAAGAAATGCTTTTTTTAGAGCTTCGAAATTAGACTTTGATCCACAGCTTCAGGAAGAAGGTTTGTTTAATTATGCGAAACTTTCTTTTGAACTGGATTTTCATCAGGTTGCATTAGGTGCTGTGCAGGAATATATTGCGACTTACCCCCAATCCCGGAAGGAAGAGGCAAAAACACTGTTGGCTGAGGTGCTGTTAAGTACAAAAAACTATCGTAGTGCAGTAGATGTTTTAGAATCTATCGACCTAACTACCCGCGAATCTAAAACAGCCTATCAAAAGGTAACGTATTATCGGGGCTTGGAGTTTTATAATGAGCGTGCGTTTGAAAATGCGATCTCCATGTTTATGCGGTCCGAGAAGAATAGGTATGATGAGGAGATCTATGCCTTGTCAACCTATTGGAAGGCTGAAGCGATGTATGAGGTGCGCAAATATAAAGAAGCTGTCATCAATTTCAATAAATTCCTGCAATTGCCTGTAGCGAAGAAGACCGATGTATACCATTATGCGAATTATGCTTTAGCATATGCTGCATTTCGAAACGACAGTTATAATACTGCGGCCAATTATTTTCAACGGTTTTTATCGGGAGGAGCGACATCCGGCATAGATCAAAATACGCGTAATGATGCTATTGCACGACTAGCAGACTCTTATTTTGCATTAAAGAACTATTCAAGGGCGCTTTCTTATTATGACCGCCTGATCAGTTCGAAAGCACAAAGCCAGGATTATGCACTTTTTCAACGTGGGATAATACAAGGATTGCAAGGAAATACCGATGCTAAGATAGCCACATTAAGTGCGGTAGTGGCACAATTTCCAAAATCCAATTATGCAGACGATGTAGCTTTTGAGGTTCCATATACCTACTTTTTAACCAATCAGTATGACAAGGCCATCACGGGCTTGCAAACTATGGTGGAAGCTTATCCAAGGAGTTCATATGTGCCGCGGGCATTGTTGACCATCGGTCTGGTACAATATAATCAGGGAAATGATAAAGAGGCGCTGTCTACTTTCCAGCGTGTGGTTGACCAATATGCAACGACCGATGAAGCTAAACAGGCTATCCGCTCGATCGAAAATATCTACCTGGACAATAACGACGCTACAGGCTACATTAAATATGCGACGACAACAAATATTGGTAACCTGACTACATCAGAACAAGACTCGTACACATTCTCTGTAGCACGTAATCTGTTTGAGCGGGGCAATTGGCAGGGAGCGGTAGAAGCAGTAAATGCCTATTTTGATAAATTCCCGAAACCTATTCAGGAAAAGTTTGCACGATTTATTCGTGCAGAGAGCAATGCAGCTTTAGGTAAAGACCAGGAAGCGTTGCATGATTATAGTATTATCATGAACGACTGGACCAGTGAATATACGGAACGTACATTGGTAAGTGTGTCTAAACTGCATTTGCGGAATCAGGCTTATAATGAAGCTGTTCAGGTATTAAAGAAATTAGAGTTAACCTCAGAATATAAGTCAAACTATGGCTGGGCCATCAATAATTTATTGACGAGCTATTTTAATATAGGTGATTATACAGAGACATTGAATTATGTCAATCTCGTCAAAAATTACGAAAAATCTTCTGAGGAGGATATAGCCCGGGCTCACCTATATGCTGCAAAGGCCTATTTGGCGACGAATAAGCCGGCAGATGCGACAAAAGAATTAAATCTGGCTGCATTGAAAAGTAAGACTGTGACCGGTGCGGAAGCACGTTACCTGGTGGCAGAACAGCAGCTCAAAGCCAAACAATATGATAAAACGATCGAATCGGCGATGGATATCTCAAATTCCTTCTCATCACATGATTATTGGGTAGCGAAAGGTTTTATCTTAATGGCAGATGCTTATGCGGCTAAAGGGGATGATTTCCAGGCAAAGGCAACGTTAGAAAGTATTATAGATAATTACGAAAATCAGGAAGACGGTGTAATCGAGGCAGCGAAGGGGCGTTTACAGAAGTTAAATAACAAGAAATAGGAAGATACAGATGAAGGTGATTAAACATGCTTTTAAGAATTGTGCTATTGCAGCAATGTTACTCGGAGTAGGACATCAAGCTTGGTCGCAAGAAAATCCGGATCAACCCGTGACCATTGATTCGTTCAACATCGTGCGGGATTACAAACCTATTCTTGCTGATGCGGTGAAGATTCGACAGAGTCCTGATATGACGAACAAGCGTAGTTATATGCCGAAAATGAACTATGGCAATATCGTCGACAAAAAGCTGGACATTAATACAGGATTGAAAGAGCTGCATGTTCAGGAACTGCCTTTTACGCGAAAAGAAGATATTACCAGTAATTACGTGAAACTCGGGATTGGTAATTTCGGAACAATTCTGGGAGAAGCTTATATTGCCGTGGAGGATTACGA
>JBEBVG010000020.1:0-28765 GCA_040392845.1 Sphingobacterium sp.
GACGTTCCTGGCGATGGTGTTGATGGTGCTAGCGTTAAGGATTAAGGTTTGAGGTTTTATTTATTTGGATTAGCATTTTTTCTTTTATATTCAGAAGGAGTCTGCTTAAAATGCTCTTTAAAACTTTCCCTAAAATACTTGAGATCATTGAAACCAACTTCATAAGCGATCTGCGATATATTCATTTTTGTCTGCGTTAGCAGCATCGCTGCTTTCTTGAGCCGTATTGTCCGGATAAAGGTCGATAGATTTTGCCCCGTCAATGCTTTGAGTTTGGTATAAATGACAGTACGGCTCGTGTTCATCTGATCGATGAAAGTACCGACATTGAAATCGGGATCGGAAATATGTTCTTCGACGACCGTAATCGCTTTCGCCAAAAATGCTTCATCCGGAGAGGTTGCAGTGAGCTCTTTAGGCTCAAGAATTAAGTCATTTTTAAATTTTCGGATTAGGCTCTCTCTTGTCTTTAGTAGATTATTTACTCGAAGCTCCAAGATATCCACGTTAAAAGGTTTCGTGATATAGGCGTCAGCACCAGTGTAATATCCCTTTTTCTGATCTGCCGGGGAAGTCTTCGCTGTCAATAATATAACGGGGACATGGCTGGTAATGAGCGTTGTTTTGATATTGTCGCATAACTCGAAGCCGTCCATATCGGGCATACTGACATCGCTTATGATTAAATCAATGGTTTGTTGAAGCACGATTTCAAGTGCTTCATTACCATTTCCCGCCGTGAAAACCTGATATTTATTTTGGAATATTTCTTTGATAAATTTTTGCAGATCGAGATTGTCTTCCACGATTAATAGAGATTGTCGGTTTTCGATGGATGTAGAAGAAGGCGCTTGATCTTCTTCGTGGTCCATCTGAGGCGGAATATAATCAGTTTCTGCTACATGTTCATCCTGTTGCTCATATTCATGCTTGGCGAAATGTTCATTTCCCAATGGCAGCAAGACGGTAAAACGGGTTCCTTTAGCTTCGGAACTGCTTGCGATTATCTTTCCTTGATGTTGTTCGACAAGTTTTTTAGTGAGTGACAAGCCGATTCCCGAACCTAAATTTTGTTGGTGGTCCAGCTGATAAAACTGATCAAAAATCAGTTTAATATATTCTTTTGGGATCACGGGACCGAAGTTGACAACACTTATTTTAACATATTGTATCAGCTTGGCTTTTACCTTTTTGGAAGTGGTAGATACATATATCGTAACACTGCTGTTGTCGTTGCTGAATTTAAAGGCATTGGACAATAAATTGAATAAGATGTTCTTTAGCTTAGGTTTATCAAACCACACCGGAATATCGTTATGACGATGGATCAGCCTGTATTGAATATTTTTTCTCTCCGCTAAAGTGTCGAAAGATTTTTTGACTTCCTCCACAAAGATCACCATGTTATTTTTAGTTACCTGCAGAGTAAGCTTGCCGGCCTCGCTTTTCCTAAAATCTAATATCTGGTTGATCAACTGAAGCAGCATCCTTGCGTTCTTTAGCATAATGTCATGTTGCTGCTGTATATGAGGATCACCTAGTTCTTTTTCAACCATCTTTTCCAGCGGGCTGATGATCAGGGTGAGAGGAGTTCGAAATTCATGGGATATCTCTGTGAAGACACTTAATTTTAACTGATTGGCTTCTTCTAGTCGCTCTTTCTCTTTGCGTTCTTTTACTCTCAACAAAATCAGTTTTCGGATGTAGAGAAATAAGCCAGCACATAGGATAGCATACAAGAGATAGGCCCACCATGTTTTCCACGGTGCAGGAAGAACCTGTATGTGTAATGTTGCCGCATGTTCGTTCCATATCCCGTCGTTATTAGCTCCGATAACCTTAAAAGTGAATTTTCCAGCTTTAATATTGGTATAGACGGCTCGGCGTTGGTCACCAATATAGTTCCAGTTTGCGTCATTTCCTTCCAACTTGTATGCAAACTTATTTTTTTCCGGGCGTGTGTAACTTAAGGAGGTAAAATCAATGCTGAAATTATTTTCGTTGTATTTCAGGGTTATGACTGTGGTCGAATCAATATTTTTTGTGAAGGGGACATTGTTCACGTCGAGGCCGACGATATCGATGGGCGGCATAAATGTATTGCGGCGGATATCATTGGGATTGAAATATGTCAGCCCATTGGTTCCTCCGAAAAAGAGATCCTTGTTGCTGGATTTAAAAAAAGAGCCATAATTAAATTCATTTCCCTGCAACCCGTCGGATTGGTTGTAGCTTTTTATGGTGTTCGACTGCCGGTTTATCTGACTGATGCCGTTATTTGTACTTACCCATATATTTCCCATGTTGTCGGACAATATTCCGTACACGATATCATTCGGCAAGCCGTCTTTTGTTTCATAGGCTCGTGAGGTTCTTTTTACGGGGTCATATACATATAATCCCTGTCCCTCTGTTCCGAGCCAGTATTGGTTGAGGTGATCTATGAAAATACAATTTATATACAGTGAAAGATCTTTTTCGGAACTATCCTTTAAGGGGATTCTATTTCGTTTCTTTGTGTTTATATCGATGATTTCGAGACCATTGTCGCCGCCTACAAGCAATAGGTTAGGGTTTTGAGTAGGAACGATACTCATTACCGTTTTAATATCTTTGTCGATCCGGGAGAGCAGTCTTTTATGCGTATCGTAAAAAATCAATCCGCCAGTCAATGTACCCACCCAGATATTTCCGTTTTTATCTTCACATAGGGTAAGTACCTTATAGGCTCTTAGTGAGATGTTTTGATCTGCAGGAAAGTTAATCTGCTCGAATCGTAAAGGTTTTTTTTTGATCTCCAGACGGTTGAGCCCACCATCATGCATGCCTATCCATAGGTTTCCTTTTTGATCTATTATTACTGACTTTATATTGTTGGCACTTAAGCTATTTGGGTCTTGGGGGATATTTTTATAATAGGTAAACTTTTTGGTTTTCCTATGGTAGAAATTTAGTCCTCCACCCTCGGTGCCTATCCAAAGGTTTCCTTCGGAGTCTTCCGCAATGCCGCTGACGACCTTATAATTCAGCTGTGTATCTTTATTGCCGAAAGTTATATTTTTAAATATTTCGTTATCCTTGTTGTAGTAATTGAGCCCATCGGCCCATGTTCCAATCCATATGTCGCCGCGAGAATCACGAAGTATCTTGTAAATAGAGTTTTGACTTAAGCTTGTGGAAATATTTTCGTCATGGACAATATGATGGAGGGCGGTATGGTCAGAATTTAGGATATATAATCCAGCATAAGTTCCTATCCAGAGGTTGCCGGATTGATCCTCACAGATGCTACGAGTCGCAGCAGTTACAGCCCGTTTATTATGAAATTCGAAGTTGATAAATCCTCTCGTGAAAGGATCATATATAGCCAGCCCCTGTTCGTATCCTAACCAAAGTGTGCCGTTGCGGTCATAAAATAGTGTTGGGAGATCGTTAAGATGTATATTGTCATTGTTCTTCTTGGGATAGTCTATACGTCGGCTTGTTTTCCGTACAGGGTTATATAGCTCTATATATTTCGTTCTACAGATCCAGATTTGTCCATCGGGAGATTTTAAAAAATACCGGGTCTGCACGTCAACAGGGCTGTCCGTGGTCTGGCCGGGTGTCTGGATTTTTTTTATCTCCTCTGTCTTGATGTCTACATGGAGTATCCCATTATCCGTCGCAACCCATAAAAATCTATCATCGAATTGGGTAATACCCCATATAATATTATCTTTAGTATTCCGTGAACTATCTGTGGATTTATATTGTATAAATCGATTTCCCTTGGAATCGTATCTATTCAGTCCATTTTGGGTACCTATCCATAGGTTACCGAAAGAATCTTCATAAATAGAGTGTATATTATTGTTGCTTAGGCTAGTTACATCTCCTATTTTATGCCGGTATACAATGAACTTATGACCGTCAAATTTGTTCAACCCATCACGAGTACCAAACCACAGATACCCTTTTCTATCTTGCAAAATCGCTGTTACCGACCGTTGTGACAGACCATCTACAGACGTAAAATGTTTGAATATAAAATCCTTGCGGATGTTCTCTTCGTTTTGACCCATACTGAGCTTTGTAACAGCACAAAGGACAATAAAACAAAAGAGGTGAGAGATATTCATGACATAAAAGTTTCAACAGCGAAAATAGTAAATTTTGCCAATCTCCTTCTGTCTGCTTATAATCCTTTTTCCTTCAAACGAACAAGGGCCTCTATGTAATAATAATCTGCATAATTGAGAGGAACATCTATTTCATTGCCATGTGGAATGCTTCCGACGCTATGTTTGAGAATAAAATTACCGTTTTCTCCGGATGCGGCCGTGTAGGTGTCCGCCGCCAATGAATTTACGATATGTTGAGCTTGCTGTAAGTATTTGTCGTTTGTAAACTGGCTCAATTCCAAAAGGGCAGATGCTAAGATGGCTCCGGACGAAGCATCGCGGATTTCGTTCGGAATGTTAGGTGCATTAAAGTCCCAGTACGGTACACCATCTGCCGGATAATTGGGGTGATTGAGGATAAATTGAGCAATTTTTTCAGCAAAGTCGAGATACTTTTTGTTTTTAGTATAGCGGTAGCACATCGTGTACCCATACAGTGCCCAGGATTGTCCCCGAGCCCAGGCGCTTTCGTCGGAGTAGCCCTGCGCCGTAACTCTGTGAAGTACATCTCCCGTCTCAGGATCATAGTCCACGACATGATAGGAACTGCCGTCCTCCCGGAAATGATTTTTCATGGTGGCATTGGCGTGCGCTACTGCGATATTGTAATACACACTGTCGCCGGTAATATTAGTGGCTTCAAACAACATTTCCAAGTTCATGAGGTTGTCAATGATAACTGGAAATTTCCAACCGCGTTCACTTTGCCAGTCATCTGTGACATCCCAGCTCTGTAGCGCACCGACAGTAGGATTGAAACGCGTAATCAGGGCATTAGAAGCGTCTATCAAGACTTTTTTGTATTGCACTTCTCCTGTTATCCGATAAGCTTTGCCGTAAGAGTTGTTGAAGATAAAGCCTAAGTCGTGGTCGTTGGTCAGATCTTTATGTACCTCAAAAACTTTCTGTGAGGCTATGGCTGCTTCCTTCCATTTTTTGTCTTGCGTCTGTTCGTACAGCATCCAGCAGGTCCCTGGCCAGAAACCTTCGGTCCAGTCGTAGGAAGCTATGATCCAGCGAACCTTCCCCTGGCTATCTATACTTCTTGGCACATTATTGACTTGGAGAGCTTCTATACGGAGTTTATCCAATTGTTGTTCGGATTTTTCCAATCTTTGCTCACTCCCGGTAGGGCTTGAGCAACGTAAAGAAAACAGAGAAATAAGCAGTAAAGTGGATGTAATCTTATTCATTTTTTTTGTTGTTTCAGGTTTATTTAAGTACTTAAAATACGATCTTAAACGGGCGTCTTAAAAAATGCGTTTAAGGTCAAAGCATAACGAAAGTAAAAGTAACAGATTGGAAAAATTGAGAAGAGGGGGTAAGTGACTAAATAGGAGGTGTAAAATGTTTGTTGTTTTGGAGACTAGAGGCGAATATAGCGACACTCTAGGGAAGTCGGCTTGGATAGCCTCACAACAAATAGCCCCCTCAATTAAGACGTTTTCCCCCTTTTTCTGTGCACAGTTGTTTCTCACTTTTGTAGTGAGCTCGATCGGATTTATAGCTGATTCAGCAGAAAAGATAGTTAATAATTATAAACCCCGAGGTTTTTGTTACAAAGGCCTTTGATATTTTAAACTAAACAATGAATTATGTATACCTATAAGCGACTTTTATTCGTATTGTTCTGTTTGACAATGGTCTCTTGCAGAACTACACTTAAGGACGAGCTACCGTCTGCGCCTAGAAATTTGAAATACATGAGCGTGTCCAATGCCCGGGAGGGTCAAGAAGTGGTAACGATAGCACCAACAGTGGAGACTGGCGGGTTACTGCCGAAGTTTGAACTGCTTAGCGTGACGCGGGAAGACGGTTCTTTGGTTGATGCTTCCTTGCTGCAGGATATCCGTATCGGACAAAGCACATCTACCGAGACTCCATTGGATCCGGAGCTAGGTTATGTCGATGGCGATGGTAACCCTATTACTTTTGTCAGCCGGGTAAACAGTGCTAATAACGGCGTCATCACGATTGCCACAGGACATAAGTTTTCGCCAGGGGATTATTTTTTCAATATTAAGGTTACAACGGAAGCAGACGGCCGTGAATATTCGACCGTTTTCGATAAGGGGTTTCACCTAAATGTAGGGCCGTTATTACCAACTATACTGGTATATACCCCCAAGAATCAAAATCTTGTCTATGGTGATCCAGAAAGTAGAACCTCGGCAGCCATTATGCCCAGTGCTAATCCCGACGTCACGTTTGAGCTAGCTACGGAGTCGGATAAGTTGACGATAAACAAAAGCACTGGTGAAATATCGATTGCCCCAGGATATGTGTATTCGGAATACGAGTCCCTCCATCCGACGATACGTATCGTAAATAATTACAGTGGTGAAGCCGTATTGTTTAAAGACAAGCTGACTGTCGTCGTTACGGACACCCCCCAAGAGATGCCGACAGAAACGATTTATTTCTTTTATCCAACTTTATTTGCCACAGGTTCTTACCCCACAGGAGGTGATGGGTTTAGTGTTCAAACTATCCGTGCGGGTAATGGTGAGGATATATGGGGCGAGCTTGACAATAGTACCGGAAGAGCCTTTGTCAGACCTCCGGAGCGGCCTGCAGAAAATACGAACCAGACCGTGTTAGAAACACAAACCTATAGATTGGCAGCCAGTGAGCCCACAACATCTTGGTTAGTGACTACCACTCAGGATCTAACGCCTTATAAGTATGGGTATAAGCTTTCTTTCAATTATTATTATATGCCCGGTTTTCACGTGTATATGGCCGATGGCCGGGCTGCTGATGACCTGGAAGTCTATATATCTACCGACTATAAGGGGGGAACAATACAAGACGCTGCAGGCAATTGGCTGAATGGCACATGGACACAGGTTAATGAGCAGATGAGATGTCAGAAATCCTTAGGTTTGGTCAACAACGTTTCATCTGGAGCTCCCTGGGGAGATGAATTTATCGGCACGCCTTATCCGGGCAACCAAACTGGTGCAGATCCTGACGGAAAGAAACGGCCGGCGCTTGGAACATTTTATAATAAATGGGTAAAATGTGCTTATGATATTTTGCCGGAGCAGATTACGAATACAGTAACGGTAGCTTTCCGCGTTCACTCTAGATTTGCTGGCAAACTTGAGAATGTAACAGGTTCGCCTATTATTGGCAGAGGGGGCCATTATTTTTTTACAGATTTTAATTATAAAGCGGAAGAACCGAAAAGATAACAAATATGAAGAGGTTTCACTTAATTTTATTTTTAGCGATTGTCGGTATATTTCCTGCGTTCGCACAACGAACAATACAAGGTAACGTTTCAGATACCAATGGGCTTCCTGTTAGTGGGGTCAACATTATGGTCAAAGGAAAGACGAGTGGCACTCGGACGGACGCAGATGGTACATATCTGATTAGGAATGTGGCTACTGGAGATATTCTGGTTTTCTCTCACGTAAGCTTTCAAGTTCAGGAGCGTACTGTGCCGGCACAAGGTACAATAAATGTTATACTAGTTCCCAGTGCGGGGGATTTAGACGAGATTGTCGTGATTGGATACGATGCCGTGCGAAAATCAGATCTTACAGGAGCCGTAGGTTCAATTGATCCGAAGGAGCTGACAGATGCTCCAGTGGCGAATTTTGATCAAGCATTGGCAGGTCGTATTGCCGGTTTAGATATTACGACTAATGATGGTACGCCAGGTGATGATGTATCAATCGTAATTCGAGGAGGTAACTCCATAACAGGAAGCAATGCACCTTTATTTGTCGTAGATGGAATTCCCTTGCCAGATTTTAACGTATCCAGCCTTAACCCACGAGATATAAAAAGTGTAGATGTCCTAAAAGATGCCTCTGCCACCGCTATATACGGATCAAGAGGGGCAAACGGGGTTATCGTGATTACGACGGTAGGTGGCCGTACAGATGGAAAGACAGATATTAGCTTTAGTAACTCAGGTTGGTTTCAGATTATTCCAAACCGGTTGGATGTCATGAACGCTTATGAATATGTAAAGTATCAGCAAGCGATAGCTTACGCAAACGACAGTTATGTTCCTGGTACTAATGTGAGCGAGTTCATCAATGCATGGGTCGATCCGGAGCTCTTTAGAAATGTTCCCGGCACGAACTGGCAGGACGAAATATTCCGTACAGCCTTTACAAATAATCATGCACTGTCACTACGTACCGGAAATCAGAAGACTACACTTTTATACAGCGGAAACTATTTGGCTCAACAGGGATCTGTTATTACATCATCTTTTAGAAAGATAAATAACCGCATAAAATTTACCCATAAACTGTCGGACGACTTTGAAGTTAACGGTCAGGCAGATTATAGCCATATTAATTATGACGGTTTACAGGTGGCAGGACTAAATCGGGCCAGCGTAATTCGGGATGCGGTGTCTTATCGGCCTGTACGACCTATAAGAGCCATCGATGATGAAGAAAGTATTATGGCTGCGAATGACTCTTATCTAGTCAACCCGGTGACTACTTTGCAGCAAACCGATCAAGGAAGGATAGACGATATACTTTCGGGAAGTATGGGGATCCGTTATAAGTTTCTCGAAAAATTTGATCTCAATATGATGGGAAATTATCGAACTAATATTCGAAAAAATTCAATTTTCTATAAAATAGGATCCTATGATGAAGATCGTACAGATAGGGGTATCAACGGGAGCATATCTGCCTTTAGGAGTGATTTGTTGTCAACTTCTAATACGTTGCGGTTCGGAGATAAGAAAAATAAACATGTATATTCTGCATTAGTGGGTATCGAAGCTCAGCTCAATTCATCCGAAAGTTCCAGCCTGCGTAATACCAATCTTCCTACAGACGAATTTGGTATAGATAATTTGGGTATAGCTACCTTAGCTACTATTGCAGGTTCTGGCTCATCAAAAAATACTATGCTTTCTTATTTCGGAAGACTGAATTATACCTTCGATAACCGTTATCTGGCCACGGTTAATTTTAGAACTGATGGTTCTTCAAAATTCAGAAAAGAAAACAGGTGGGGGTATTTTCCTTCTTTTGCCTTAGCATGGAAGTTGTCGGAGGAGAAATTTATGCAGGGGGTTGATGATGCCGTATCAGACCTAAAACTAAGAGGTGGTTGGGGTAAGACCGGGAACAACGGTATAGGCGATTTTGCTGCTTTTAACAGATATTCTATAAACACCTCAAGTGGTTATATATTAGGTCCAAATCAAACATATTATCCAGGAGCCTTTCAAAGCAATATGGCTGTGCCTGACCTGCGTTGGGAGACAACAGCTCAAACCAATATCGGGTTGGACCTGGAGTTGATGAAGCGATTCAATTTTACCGTCGACGTATATCAAAAGAATACGCAGGATCTGCTGCTTAATGCGGATATGGCTCTTAGTACCGGATTCAGTGCTGTGCAACAAAATGTGGGAGAGGTGTCCAATAGGGGAATAGAATTCACTTTGGATGCTGACATTTTCAAGAAGAAGAATTTTGATTGGAATGCGAGATTCAATATTTCGTTTAATCGTACAAAGACAATCAAGTTGAACGTCGGGCAGCAGTGGATATTGACAGATCCAGAATGGGACGTACAGTTTACCCAGACCGAATATCAATACATTACGCAGGTGGGGCTACCAGTAGGGATGATACTGGGGCTGGAGTTCGACGGTATTTATCAGGTTGAAGACTTTATCAAAACGGGCACCACCTATGAACTGAAAGAAGGGATGTCTGCTTATCAGACAAACATGCGTCCGGGAATGATAAAATTTAAGGATCAGAACGATGACGGGTGGATTAATTCTAACGACCGTACCGTCATCGGTAACCCACATCCCGCACATATCGGGGGGTTATTTAACAGTTTCCGCTACAAGAGCTTCGATCTACAGTTTCTATTGCAGTGGGCTTATGATTTCGACATACTAAATGGTAATAAGGCAGAATTTGGCAGTATCTATAATCCGGGAAGAAATGGATTACGTTCGCTTATGGATATATGGACGCCGACAAATACCGATACCGATATCCCTGGTATGCGCTATGATGGCATAAATCTGACACGTCCATTTGGGTATCGGGTCGATTCCCGACATGTTGACGATGGGTCTTATCTCAAATTGAAGACGCTCGTGCTGGGGTATAGGTTACCAAACCGAGTTGCCCAAAAGCTTCATTTAAAAGGATGTCGTATTACTCTTTCTGCACAAAATGTATATACCTGGACGGGCTACGAAGGTTATGATCCAGATGTTTCGGTAGGACGTTATGGCGCCTTGACACCACGATTAGATTACTCTGCATACCCACAGGCACGTACAATTTCGGGAGGGATAGACCTCACATTTTAAAACCTATAAAAAATAAAGAGATGAAACGTTATAATATTTATTTCCTGCTTGTGATAATATCGCTATCTTCTGCATGTAGCAACATGCTCGACGTTAAGCCAAAAGACTCTTGGACAGATGAAACGTTTTACACGACCACCTACCAAGCGAATCTAGCTTTGTCGGGAATATATAGTCAGTTAGCCAAAGAGTCGCGTTATGGTTATCGTTTTAATGTCACGCTCGAGGCGGGCACCGATGAGACGTATACAAATGATCCTGGAGCAACTTGGGCGGCGGCAAAATACGAATATACAGAGTCAAGTGATGAAATAAAAAATGCCTGGCTGCAATTTTACAGTTGTATTCATTTGGTCAATCAGTTGGAAAAGAATTTGAAAGCAAATCTTTTTTCGGAACAGGAATACAACTTAATTCTTGCTAAAGCACGGTTTATTCGCGGGTTCTGTTATTTCAATTTGGCAAATTGGTTCGGACCAGTGCCCTTGCGGCTAACACCAAGCACATCGCAAGCGGATAATAATTTTCCTCCGTCACCGGCATTTGATGTATATAAACAAGTAGAAAAAGACTGGCTCTTCGCTACCGAACATCTCTTGCACGCGAATGATGCTCGTTATTTACCGGGCGAGCCAAACAAAATGGCTGCGCATGGCTTACTGGCACGATTATACTTGCGGATGGGAGGGTATCAACCCTATTTATCAGAAAATGAAACAGAATGCTTTTTTGACAATCGGCAACAGTATTTTAATAAGGCTAAGGACCAATGTGATATAATCATCCGAGACGGATGGCATAGAATCGTTCCCTATTCTTCAGACCCCAACAGCTACCGAAATCATTTCCTATCGTATATTCAAGAACGATATGATCTAAGGGAGTCTTTGTTTGAAATTTCTTTCGGAAATTTGCTAGCTACGGGAATTACCGTGCATAGCCGGATAGGTAACATAAACGGAGTTGAATTTGTCGGAACATCTGGTATACCCCGCGGATTCGCGAATATTAACGTGGCCGTACCGGTATACCTAAAATATACAGAAGCGGATAAAAGAAGAGAATGGAATATAGCGGGATACAAAAATAAATATAATTCAACGACAGGCTTGTTTACGACGAGCTATATCTTCGATAAGCCATTAGATCAGGAATATGGAATAGGTAAGTTCCGCCGATGGGAACCTACCGATTTGGCGGCTTTAAAAACTGCTCCAAACCAACAGATTGTAGGGGCTCCTTACACGATATTAAATAGCGGGACATCTTCGGCAACCGATGCAAACTATACCGGAACTAACTTTCCTATTTTACGCTATTCGGACGTGCTGTTGATGCATGCAGAAGCTATTATTGGTGGGCGGTACGGAACGGCCGATGCGACGCCTGAGGCTGTGGGCAGTCTCAATATTGTTCGTGAACGTGCAGGATTGGCGCCCTATACGGGTGACCTCAGTCATGACGTATTTTTCCAGGAGCTCGTTGATGAGCGATTGCGCGAATTGTGTTTCGAAGGCATACGTAAGCAGGATTTGGTACGTTGGGATCTCTTGGAGGATAAGCTCGAGGAAACCAATGATGACGTTAGCTTCTTTCCTGCGTTTGTAGCAACAAACCAATACCATCAAGCGTACTTAACCCCTGGAAATACGTTTAGAAGATCAAAACATCTTCTTTTACCCTATCCTCTACAGGAGACGCTCATTAACAATGATCTTGATCAGCGTTTGGGGTGGAGATAGTACCTGGAATACAATTTAAAATTTACGTTATGATGAAAAATATAAATATAACTCTATTATTGGCGACAATGGTCTTCTTTTTATTCTCCTGTTCGCGGGAAGAAGATTCAGCTTTAGGAGACAGACCCAGTATACGGATGGTATCTCCCGCCTTGGCCTTTCCGGGCGAGGAGGTTACTATCACGGGACTGAACTTCGGAAACAGCTCCTCAATAGAGGTTTTCTTTGAGGAAAAAAGTGTAGAGATCGTTTCCTCTTCCGCGGAGAGCATCGTTGTCATAGTGCCTTCAATCAGTCCTACGGATAAAGAGACTGCGCGAGTGCAGGTAAAGGTTGATGATAGGAAATCCAACCAGTATCTATTTAGGTATGATTATGCACAACCGATACTTGACGAAGTTCCCTTAACATTCGAACAAGGTGAAGCGATTGAACTTAAGGGATCAGGTTTTGGAGAGCGGCTAGACCAGGTGAATGTTCTTTTTGGGGGCATTCCAGCGACGATTTCCTCTTTGACTGATGAAGCTATCGAACTCAAAGTTCCGGATTACGCCGGACGTGTAAAGGTCGACGTTGTGGTAACAGTAAAAGCGAAGAGCTCTGAGCCTGTAAGCGCAAGATATACCAATGTGAGCTATAAGAACCCTGTATTTGCAGAGAGCCGGCCTGATCCTACTGTGATCAAAGCCCAAGACGGATGGTTTTACCTGTATGCAACAGAAGATGTGCGTAATATGCCGATTATGCGATCTAAGGATCTGGCAACTTGGGAATCCGTAGGTACTGCGTTTACCGATGTCACACGTCCAACTTTTGAGCCAAACGGCGGATTATGGGCCCCTGATATCAACTATATCAACGGAAAATACGTCCTCTATTATTCCATGTCTGTATGGGGCGGAGAACAAACGTGTGGTATCGGTGTTGCTATTGCGGACAGCCCGCAAGGGCCATTCGTTGATAAAGGCAAATTATTCCGTAGCAATGAGATCGGTGTTCAAAATTCCATAGATCCCAATTATGTGGAAGACGACGGAAAAAAATATCTATTTTGGGGCAGTTTCCGGGGTATATATATGATAGAGCTGAGCGACGACGGGCTCTCCGTAAAGACGGGTGCGGTAAAGAAGCAGGTAGCCGGAACATATTTTGAAGGCGTGTATGTTCACAAAAGGGATGGGTATTACTATATGTTTGCTTCTATAGGCTCCTGTTGTAATGGAGT
The DNA here is from genome assembly GCA_040392845.1 of Sphingobacterium sp. Taxonomy (GTDB): domain Bacteria; phylum Bacteroidota; class Bacteroidia; order Sphingobacteriales; family Sphingobacteriaceae; genus Sphingobacterium. The sequence continues at coordinate 13,459 of JBEBVG010000020.1, forward strand.
GAACAGCACCTATCAGCTAATCGTGGCACGCGCTACAAATCTAGCGGGTCCTTATTACAACAAAAGCGGATATGATATGATGAATGAGGGAAGAACCTTAATTCTGGACAAAAATGCTACTTTTGTCGGTAACGGGCACTGTTCAGAGATTGTTCAGGACGCCGAGGGCAAAGATTGGGTTTTATATCACGGTATCCAGACTAGCAATCCGAACGGGCGGGTACTTTTATTGGACGAAGTGAAATGGGACGACGCAGGCTGGCCTTACTTCACAGGTGGATCACCGTCTCTTACGGCACCAGTTCCGGTTTTTTAAGATACTTTTTAATTAATTTCCTGTGGTAACGAATTGCAAAAATATCAGATGAAAGAAACGAGGTTGCTAACCCATAAAACGCTTTGCCAAAGGTCTGTAATCAGGTTATACTTTTTAATAGGAGTATCAGTCTTTTTGAATATATCAGTTTATGGGCAACAAAATAGACCGGTATATTCTTATGACTATACCAAGATCGAATCTCATCCTCGGCTGTTGCTGACGAAGGGAGAAGAGCAGACTGTACGAGATGCTGTAAGACGTAATGCGGAATTTCAAAAGATAGACAGCTATATAAAAGCTGTTTGTGATAGCCTGCTTCAGGAGAAACCTTTGGTATTTAAAAAAGAAGGTAAACGGCTACTGGCGGTTTCCCGACTTGCCCTTATACGGTTATATTACCTGTCATACACCTATCGGGTTACCAGGGATAAGAAATATCTTGACCGGGCCGAAGAAGAACTGGATGCGGTTTGTGCTTTTGACAATTGGAATCCCTCCCATTTTTTAGATGTAGGAGAAATGTGTATGGCGGTGGCAATTGCTTATGATTGGTTGTACGCAGGTCTCAGTGAGCAGACAAAAGCACACGTCCGTGAGGCGATTTTAGAGAAGGCTTTCGCACCTTCGTATATCAAAGAATATTCCTGGTTTTTGTTACGCCATAATAACTGGAATGCTGTCTGTAATGCAGGGCTTGTCTATGGTGCTTTAGCTATTTTTGAAGATGCTAAAGAGGAGTCTATCGCCATTATCGAGCGGGCATTGCAAACGAACCTTCTACCCTTGTCGACATATGCACCTCATGGAAATTATCCTGAAGGGCCAGGGTACTGGAATTATGGAACCTCTTTTCAGGTCATGTTATGTGCGGCATTGGAAAGTGCTTTAGGGTCGGATAAGGGGTTATCAAAAGCTCCTGGGTTCATGGAGTCCGCATACTACATGCTTTTTGCTGCAGGACCTTCGGGCAGCTATTTCAATTATTCTGATGGCGGTTCTGAGCTGGCTGCATCGGCCTCTATGTTTTGGTTTGCTGACAAGCTTGACGACCCAACATTGATATTTCAGGAGCTTAAAACAATTCAGAAGGGCGTATACACCCAAAGAACGAAGTCGGACGAGGAGAGAATGCTCCCGAATGCGCTGGTGTTCGGAAGGAATTTGGATATTAGCAAGATTAAAACACCTTCTAAGCATATTTTTATCGGTGGAGGTATGACACCAGTATGCTTAGTTCGGACAAGCTGGGATACCGAAGCCGCAAAATATTTGGGCATCAAAGGCGGAACGGCATATGACCCCCATGGACATATGGATCAGGGAACATTTGTATACGATGTAGGAACATTGAGATGGGCGATGGATTTTGGGCTGCAAAGCTATATTACGTTGGAGTCGCGAGGTGTCGATTTGTGGAATATGGAACAAAATTCACAACGGTGGGACATCTTTCGATACAACAATCTTAATCACAATACGCTGACTATAAATAATCAAAGACATAATGTAAAAGGTAAAGCCGAGATTGTGGAAACTTTTGATTACGGTCGTGAATTGGGAGCTAAGGTTGATATTACGTCAGTGTTGAATCTCGGGAATGAGCTTAAATCGGCAATAAGAAAGGCTGTTATCGTAGATGAGGCCTTTTTGAAAATAGAAGATGTGGTGGAGACAAATGCGAAACCTGTGGACTTAAGGTGGAATATGGTAACTCCTGCCTCTGCTGAGATTGTCGGTAAAAATACGATCAGGCTTTCTCAGCAGGGCAAAACGATGCTTCTGAAAGTTCAATCAGATATTCCTTTTGAGTTGATAATACGCCCATCGGAAGACCCCAAGGCATATAAATGTGAATTTGGGGATTATAAATATGGCGATTATAACCAGCGGAATAAGGGAACAGTAATGGTTGGTTTTGATGCGAAGGTTCCTGCGAATACAGAAACCAAATTTACCGTAACGTTTATAGAATAAATATCAGTTTTATCTAAGAACCTATTCTTATTTTATACCTATGATAAAGATTTTATTACCGATCTCCCTTTATATTTTTTGTCTCGTTTTATTTGGTTGTGGTAAGGACGTACCTGTCGCCGAACGAATATTTGAAAGCGGCGTTCCCGGTGCAAAGCCCGATACGGAAGAAGAGGAAGAAAATATTCCAAAAATTGCCGGACATCCTCGAATTTTGTTACTAAAGAGTGATGAAGAGTTGTTGAGATCTTCGATAACCCGCAATTCGGAATTCAACACGATAAACACATATATTATGCAAGTGAGTGATGGTCTTCTGCAGGAAGCTCCTTTGGTTTATCATATAGAAGGAAAACGGTTGCTTGCTGTTTCGAGAAATGCGCTTTTGAGACTATATTATCTGTCTTACAGTTACCGTATGAGCAAGGATAGAAAGTATTTGAACCGTGCGGAACAAGAACTTATTGCGGTTTGCGCTTTTCCCGATTGGAATCCGTCCCATTTTTTAGACGTGGGAGAAATGTGCATGGGAGTAGCTATAGCTTATGATTGGCTCCATGCTGATTTGTCGGAAAGTACGCGGGTAAAGGTGCGAAAAGCGATTTTAGACAAGGCGTTTTCTCCATCTTATGTAAATTCTTATAATAATTTTCTTGAGCTGGATAACAACTGGAATTCAGTGTGTAATGCCGGCTTGGTGTATGGTGCTTTAGCTATCTTTGAAGACGAACAGGAAAAGGCTCAGGCCGTTATAGAAAGAGCATTGCAATCTACCTTGAAACCTTTGCAAACGTATGCTCCCCACGGAAATTATCCTGAAGGGCCGGGCTATTGGATGTATGGGACAACCTTTCAGGTGATGCTAACGGCTGCATTGGAGACGGCATTAGGTACGGATAACGGTTTATCCAAAAAGGCGGGATTTTTAGAATCGGGTTATTATATGTTGTTTATGACGGGTCCCTCAGAATGGTATTTTAATTATGCCGACGGAGGGCGAGCTATCTCCGCTAATCCAGCGATGTTTTGGTATGCACAGCGGTTAAATGATCCAACATTAATATTAAATGAGATTCCTTTAATACACCGGGGTATATATACAAGAGTGACATCTACAGAAATGGAACGACTTCTGCCCAGTGCTTTGATTTTTGGGAAAGATATGACATTTTCTAATATTCCCACTCCATTGAAGAAGCTTTATATTGGACATGGAGTCACGCCTGTCGCCGTGGTTAGAACAGACTGGGAGCGGGTTCAGGGAAAGTATCTGGGAATTAAGGGAGGTAAGGCCTCTGCATCACATGGTCATATGGATCAGGGCACTTTCGTTTATGACGTGGGGTCGCTTCGCTGGGCTATGGATCTCGGCTTGCAGAGTTATGAAACGTTGGAATCCCAAGGTGTAGATCTATGGAACATGGGACAGAATTCTCAACGTTGGGACATCTTTCGCTATAACAATTTAAATCATAATACACTAACGATTAATAGTCAGCGGCACAATGTCAATGGAAAGGCGACGATTATCGAGACTTTTGATAGCGACCTGGAGCGGGGAGCAAAGTTGGATCTCACACCTGCGTTGAATCTGAGTAACGAGCTAAAATCTGCGACGCGGAAAGCTGTTATTAAGGCCGGATTACAGATGACTATAGAAGATGTCCTAGAGACTAATGCAAGCTCGGTAACCTTGCGGTGGAATATGGTAACCCAGGCGGTAGCCACTATCGTAGATGGGAATACTATTCGTCTTACGCAGGAGGGCAAGACCTTGTTGCTGGAGTTTGGTTCGGAGGTGCCGATTACTTTGGCGATAAGGCCGTCGGAAAATCCTAGTCAATACAAAAGCGAGTTCGGTAATTATAATTATGGTAATTATAATCAAACTAACCCAGGTACCGTGATGGTGGGTTTTGACGCTACCATGCCTGCAAATACAAAGGTGAAGTTTACGGTCGATTTTATAGAGGCTATATAGTATCGGTAAATTTATCGCTACCTTTGTTCTATTCAAAACAACAAAGATGAAACTCACCTTAGGCTTTTCGCCCTGCCCGAACGATACCTTTATATTTGATGCCCTGATCCACCATAAGATCGACACCAAAGGATTGGATTTTGCTGTCGAATACCACGATGTGGAAACATTAAATCAGAAGGCTTTTCAGGGTGAACTGGATATTACTAAGCTTAGCTACCATGCTTTTGCCTATGTGCTCGACAAGTATGCCCTGCTGGATGCCGGGAGTGCGTTGGGATTTGGGGTAGGGCCGCTGGTGGTGACGAAAAATGAAAAGTTAGCGAAGAAATTGATTCAGTATGCAGGAGCATTTCTGCCGCAGGAGCTTCAAAACTTGCGCATCGGTATTCCTGGTAAATATACAACCGCAAACTTTTTATTAGGGCTGGCTTATCCCTTGTTGCAAAACAAGCAGGAATTGCTTTTCTCCGACATAGAGGAGGCCGTTCTGAAGGGAGATATAGACTTAGGTCTGATTATTCATGAAAATCGATTCACCTATCAAGACAAGGGCTTGCATAAGGTTGTGGATCTGGGCGACTATTGGGAGCAAACAACGCAACAGCCTATACCGTTGGGTGGGATCGTCATTAAAAGAAGCTTGCCCATGGACGTCCAGCTTTTGGTCAATGAGCTGATCCACCAGAGCGTGGAATATGCTTTTGCTAACCCCAAGTCGGGTTTGGATTATATCCGGTCACATGCACAGGAAATGGAAGAGGCTGTCATGTACAAACATATCGAGCTGTATGTCAACCGCTACTCTTCTGATTTAGGCCAAGAAGGAAAAGAGGCTATCCGAGTTCTATTTGACCGTGCACGGGCACTACAGCTAATTCCAGAATCGACTGAAAATTTATTTTTGACGTAGCAGCACGTTGTTTCCGGGATGCTTCACGTATTTTTCAAAATACTTCATGCATCTCTCGGAACATTGCATACAGTTTGTTGAAAACAGCTCGAGGGATTCAAAAAACAACACGTACTTTTCGGAATTATTCCCACGGGATTGCCAAACCCGCATGTACTTTTCAAAATACTTCATGCACATTTCAGAATATTGCACGCAGTTTTTTGAAAATAGCTCGAAGGATTCAAAAAACAACACGTACTTTTTGGAATTATTCCCGCGGGATTGCTAAACCTGCACGTTGTTTTCAAAATACTACACGTACTTTTCAAAATACTTCCTGTACTTTTCGGAATATTACACGCATTTTTTTGTAAACAGCACGCAGTATTCAAAAAACAACACGTTGTCATCGTGTCAATTTTTCGACCTAAAAACCTTTGAAATCGCATCTTAAAACAGTATTAACGCTGTTTTTAAAGAATTTTGCCCCGTAAAAAAGGGGTATATTTGTGCCAAAAAAAATTTCGTGGTCGGTCAAAAATTGGCACAAATACCCTCCTACAAAATCATTATATTTTTGTATGAGAAATTAACTGAAAAAGATTCCACAAGAGTTGTACAGGTTTTTGCCGTAAATTTGTAAAAATGATTCATCATGAGCACTATAATAAATGAAAATGCGCGCTTTGACGCAAGGCTTCCAAAGGAACAAAAAGACTTCTTTGAGAAAGCAGCATACTTAGGAGGTTTCAGAAACCTGACAGACTTCATTATACGGACAGTGCAGGAAAAGGCGAAGGAAATTATTAGAGAGAAAGAGCAGATCATCGCTTCAGAAAAAGATGCGCAACTCTTTTTTGATGCCGTTACACGTCCTAAAAAGCCTTCTGAAACTTTGAAAAAGGCATTAGATGATTATAACACTTTTGTTGCAAGCTCAAAATAATGTAATGATTGAATTATTGAGCAAAAAATATAATCGAAGTGATTTTGATTGTGGAGCGGAATTGTTGAACATATCCAGAAAAAACTACCATCCTCTTACCGGGCCATTCCCACGACGCTATCGGGAAGGTTGGCCATCGACAAAAAATACCAAGGACAAGGACTTGGAAAGGTCTTGCTACTCGATGCCCTCAAGAGAAGCTACGAAATCGCACAGGAAATCGGCTCCTATGCTGTAGTTGTTGACCCAATAGATAAAGAAGCTGAAAAGTTTTACCAAAAATATGATTTTATAAGACTGCCCGATAGCGAAAAGATGTTTATTGCCATTAAAATATTAAAGGAATTATTCGGTTAGGTCATAACGTAAAAAAAATATCACTAATCTGTCAGATATCATTTCGAATAACTAAATTTGGCGGTTAGTGTCAAAATGTCTGTAATCCTGTTTTGGATTCCGTTTTGTACAAGAGAGAAGAGATACAATTATATTATGTTAAAATTTTTAAGCAAACTTTTTGGTAGCAAGTCAGAGCGTGACATTAAAGCTATACAACCTATCGTCGAAAAAATCAAGGACGAGTATAGCAAGCTGACAGAGATAAGTAATGACGGGCTACGCGCCAAAACCCGAGATTTTAAAAACCGCATACAAGAGTATTTAAAAGATATTGATACGGAAATCGATACATTGAAAATAGAGGCTGAGGATGATAAAGTAGATATGTCAGCAAAAACGGCGGTCTACGAGAAAATCGATAAATTAACTAAAGATAGGGACAAAAAGCTGGAGGAAATATTGCGGGAAATATTGCCCGAAGCTTTTGCTGTGGTGAAAGAAACAGCGCGCCGGTTTACAGAGAATAGTCTCTTGGAGGTGACAGCAAGTGATTTCGATCGTGATTTGGCTGCACGACGACCAAATGTTACGATCGAGAATGATAAAGCTTTGTGGAGCAATACGTGGACTGCCGCGGGTACGGAGGTGACCTGGAATATGGTCCACTATGACGTACAGCTGATAGGTGGTATTGTACTTCATGAGGGTAAGATCGCCGAAATGTCTACGGGAGAGGGTAAAACGTTGGTGGGAACTTTGCCTACTTACCTGAATGCACTTTCCGGACAGGGTGTACATATCGTAACAGTCAATGATTACCTAGCTAAGCGTGACTCGGAGTGGAATGGCCCTATATTTGAGTTCCACGGTCTGAGTGTAGATTGTATAGATAAGCATCAGCCTAATTCTGCGCAACGCCGCAATGCTTACAAGTCGGATATTGTATATGGTACAAACAACGAGTTTGGCTTTGACTATCTGCGTGACAATATGACACAGACTCCCGATTCCATGGTACAACGCAAGTTACACTTTGCCATGATCGATGAGGTCGACTCGGTATTGATCGATGATGCCCGTACACCATTGATTATCTCTGGACCTATTCCTAAAGGTGACGAGCACGAATTCTACCAGCTGAAACCGCGGATCGAGAAGCTGGTCAATGCACAGAAGGCTTATGTCAATACGGTATTCAACGAAGCAAAAAAGGCTATTGCAGCAGGTGATACTGACGTAGAGGGTGGTGGACTAGCACTATTACGTTCTTATCGGGGTCTTCCTAAAAATAAGGCGCTCATTAAATTCTTAAGCGAAGGAAACCACCGTCAGATATTACAAAAAGTCGAAAATTACTATATGCAGGAACAAAACCGCCACATGCCAAAAGCAGATAAGGAATTGTTCTTTGTGATCGACGAAAAAAATAACCAGGTCGAGCTGAGCGAAAAAGGTATTGAGCTGATTACGGATTCGGGTGAAGATCCCAGCTTCTTCATTTTGCCGGATGTGGGTACTGAGATTGCCGAAATCGAAAAGTCAGATGCATCCCCGGAGGAAAAGGCTAGTCGAAAAGAGGAGCTGTTACGGGACTATTCGGTGAAGGCGGAACGTATTCACTCGATCAACCAGTTATTAAAAGCATACACGTTATTTGAACGTGATGATCAATATATCGTTGATGAGGGCAAGGTAAAAATCGTAGATGAGCAAACGGGTCGTATTATGGACGGCCGCCGCTATTCGGATGGTCTCCACCAGGCGATCGAAGCGAAGGAAAATGTAAAGGTAGAGGACGCGACACAAACGTACGCAACAATCACCTTGCAAAACTACTTCCGTATGTACCATAAGCTTGCGGGTATGACTGGTACAGCTTCTACGGAAGCAGGCGAGCTTTGGGAAATCTATAAATTGGATGTCGTCGAGATACCGACAAATAAACCTATTGCAAGGGATGACAGACAGGATTTGATTTATCGTACAGCACGTGAGAAATACAATGCTGTAGCACAGGAAATCCAGAATTTGACGGAACAAGGCCGCCCGGTGTTGGTGGGTACAACTTCTGTTGAAATCTCGGAATTGCTGAGCCGTATGTTGAAGCTAAGAGGTATTAAACATAATGTGCTGAATGCTAAACTTCACCAAAAGGAGGCCGATATTGTTGCAGAAGCAGGACGTCCGGGGCAGGTAACAATTGCCACAAACATGGCCGGTCGGGGTACGGATATTAAATTGACAGAAGAGGTTATTAAAGCGGGCGGTTTGGCTATCATTGGTACCGAACGCCATGAGTCACGTCGTGTGGATCGCCAGTTACGCGGTCGTGCGGGCCGTCAGGGTGACCCGGGATCTTCTCAGTTCTTCGTCTCTCTTGAAGATCCGTTGATGCGTTTGTTTGCTTCTGAGCGTATCTCAAACATCATGGTCAAGATGGGTGTAGAGGAAGGAGAAGTCATGCAGCATAGCATGTTGACCAAGTCCATTGAACGAGCACAACGTAAGGTGGAGGAGAACAACTTCGGCATCCGGAAACGTTTATTGGAATATGACGACGTGATGAACTCGCAGCGTACTGTTATCTATACTAAACGTAAAAATGCATTGTTTGGTGAGCGCCTTGATGTCGATCTGAACAATACGATCTACGACGTAGTAGAAGATATTGTGATAAATGCAAAAGAAGGAGGCTCCTATGAGGAATTCCAGATTGAATGTATTCGTGTTTTCGCAGTAGATCCTGCGATCACGCCGGAAGAATATACATCCAGCAGTGTAGAAACATTGATCGACAAAGTATTCCACCAGGTCATTACACATTATGAAAATAAGGCGAAACATATCGCTGCGCAGACTTTACCGGTGCTGACGAATGTACTTGCTGAGCGTGGAGATGTTATTGAGAATATTGTTGTACCTTTCACAGATGGTATCCGTGGTATACAGGTAGCGACGAACTTAAAGAAGGCCGTAGAGACAGCGGGGACTGAGGTGTTTAAATCTTTTGAAAAGGGCATAGTTCTTGCGCTGATTGATGAGGCTTGGAAGGAGCATTTGCGTGAGATGGATGATTTGAAACAATCTGTACAGAATGCGGTATATGAACAGAAAGATCCGATCATCATCTATAAGATGGAGGCGTTCAACCTGTTCAAAGCTATGCTGGCTAGCATGAACAAAGAGATTGTAAGTTTCTTATTTAAAGGCGAAATTCCCGGACAGCAGCAACAGCCGCAGAATATACAAGAAGCTAGGCCTTTACCTGCACAACCGGCAAATGTAAAGGCATCGAAACAGGATCTGAACTCACCTACCGGTGTTTCTGAAGAAGATTTTGATACACGCAAGCCGCAGATTACACAGCCTATTCGCAAAGAGCAAACGGTAGGAAGGAATGATTTATGTCCCTGTGGCTCGGGACTAAAATATAAAAATTGTCACGGTAAAAACGGATAATTTCGATAGACATGTTGTATAAGGGTTTGATTTTATGTTTTGCATACATTGGTTTTTCGTTGGCTACAAAAGCCCAACAGGCGGGTGTTGTGGAAGTACAGAAAGATACGTTGATATCCTTATTACAGCATTTTCGTGCAGACCATGAGATAAATCCTGTAGCACCGCGCATGGTCAGTTTAGGTGCCCGGCCTGTGGACAGAAGCAAGGCTACGCGGGTGAAGAAGAGAGGATTTCGCGTGCAGATCTATTCGGGCAATAACCGGAATGAGGCTTACGCGGTACAAAGTAGGTTTAGAAACGAGTACGGGGATATCGACAGCTATATCAGCTACGATGAACCGAACTATCGGGTAAAGGTGGGCGATTTTACGAGTAGAGCCGTAGCGAACAATTTTATGCGGGAGCTTCGTTCACAATACAGTAATGTATTCGTCTTTCAGGAAGATATTTGGGTTTGGGAATAATTTATTCAACCATGATCCCTATTAAAGAACATATACAGCAGCTAGCAAAGAATTATTTTGCAGAGACAGTGGAGATGCGGCGTCATTTGCATCGCAACCCTGAGTTGTCCTTTGAGGAGTTCAACACGTCTGCCTTTGTGAAAAGGAGTCTGGAAAAATTGGGTATTCCTTACCAGGAAATAGCAGGTACAGGTGTTGTAGGAATAATCAAAGGAGACAAAGCTTCTGAGCATGTTATTGCTTTAAGAGCGGATATGGATGCTTTACCCATTACGGAGGTAGAAGGCCGTTCATACGGTTCGGAAAATGTCGGTATCATGCACGCGTGTGGTCACGACGTCCATACGTCCTCTTTATTAGGTGTAGCCCGGATTTTACAGGAGATGAAATCTGTATTTGGTGGCACGATCAAATTAATTTTTCAGCCGGGAGAGGAAAAATTGCCGGGTGGAGCTTCCCTTATGATAAAGGAAGGTGTTCTGAAAAATCCGGAACCTCAAGCGGTATTAGGGCAGCATGTCATGCCTTTTATTGAAGTCGGAAAGGTCGGATTTCGGTCGGGACAATATATGGCATCCTCCGATGAACTTTATATGACTGTGAAAGGTAAAGGAGGGCATGGCGCGCAACCGCATAATAATATTGATCCTATTGCAATTACCGCTCAAATCATCACAGCATTACAACAAATTGTCAGTAGAGCGGCGGACCCCCGTATACCTACGGTGTTATCATGGGGTAAAATTGTCGGCAATGGCGCTACTAATGTTATTCCTGATGAAGTTTATCTCGAAGGTACCTTCCGGACTTTTAATGAACAGTGGCGTGCTGAGGCACATGAGAAGATGAAGAAGATGGCTACGGGTATTGCGGAGAGTATGGGAGCGACCTGTGATTTCGAGGTACGCAGAGGCTACCCGTTCTTGACCAATGAACCACAGCTAACAGCCCGTGCACGATCCTATGCGGAAGATTATCTCGGAAGAGAAAATGTGTTGGAGTTAGAGCTTTGGCCGGCTGCAGAGGACTTTGCTTATTATTCGCAGGAAGCGAATGCTTGTTTTTATAGACTGGGTACAGGCAATAAGACCAAAGGAATTACTTCAGCTGTACATACGCCTACTTTTGATATTGATGAAGATGCCTTGGAGCTTAGTATAGGGCTAATGTCTTATATTGCTATTCGACAGTTAGAGGGGTAAAAATTAGTGTGTTTTTCGTTCGGAATCTAAAGTATATGAGAGCTTTTGCAGAGGCTTATCCACAATTTCCGATTGTGCAAGTGGCACTTGCACAAATTACTTGGTAGTAAAAGACAATATCAATAAATTAGCGGAAAACAGTAGCCCTACAGATACTCATGGGATTCGTCATTCGTAATTAGTAAATTTGTAATTATAAAAAGTGTCCTCACATCATATTGTTCGTGAAAATCAGGAGCCTGCCTTATTAGTGACAAGCCCATATGCATTAAATGAAGAATGGCTGGGTCAATTATTGGAATGGTCGCCGACAATACTTACCGATGTAGAAAATATGGACCATCTGTTGGCGCATGGAATTAAGATAGATGTGGTCTTCGGTGATCCCGAAGCGCCAAGTATTCAGGAAGCCATCAAAATAGAACCTTTAGATTATCCTGCAGATCTGGTAGATCATGCGCTACGTTATTTGATCGCTAATAATTTCAAAGCCGTTAATATACTCACAGATTCTATACCTATCCTGATAAATCGTTACGCTGAACGAATCAATATCGTCGTGTTTTGTCAAAATAGGAGATATGTGTTTGTCAGACATTCTTTTGAGAAATGGAAACCGCGTGGCGAAAGAATGTATATTGACGAATCGATACTTAAATCTTTCCAAGGACTAAACTATGAAAGTACAGGCGTTTTTGAGACCATAGCTGATGGTTTCGTTACCCTCGAATTCAGCACAGATTCGTATGTATTGATAGGAGAAGATCTATCCTAATCCGTACTTAATTGCTTAAAATAAACCATCAGGTGTGTGCGCATCTGACTTCGGAATTGCTCGGGGTCCCCATCTTTAAGGGTATTTAATAGATCCCTGTGTGTTACTACCTTTGTATTGTCAGATACTTTTTTAGGATAGGCGTCTGTATTTTCTTTCAGTTTTGTATATACGTGGTCGAATACCGGCAGCAACATTTTTTGAAAGCGCATAATGGTTCTGTTTCCTGACAAGTTATACAGCATCGAGTGAAATTCTATATCGCATTTTACCAGCTCCATTTGAGTTGTCGCTTTCTCTTCTTTTTCGATAATCTTTTCGAGTTTGCTAAAATCTGCTTTATGTTTTCTGAGAAAAATAACATCTCCTAGCCCTACTTCGATTACGAGGCGCATCTCAAAAATCTCGTTTAGCGTTTCGTCATCCAACAGTTGTGTGTCCAAAATACGCTCCATATTATTGAATACATCCGGCTGCGAGATGATCATCCCACGATTTTTTCTAGTTTCGATAATCCCCAAAGTTCTGAATCTCGAAAGTGCTTCGCGTATAGCCGTACGGCTCACACCCATAGCTTCAGCAAGTTCTGTTTCTTTTGGTAAAGCATCGCCGGGTTGAAAATTTCCCATACGTAAGTATTCCTGTAGACTCATCTCTATTTTGTCTACCTGGCTCAAGTGTTCTACAGGACGAAGTTTTTCTAAGGACATGTTGTAATCTTAATTTTATTATACAAAGGTACAATATCTCCTTAAAAAAATAAATATGTCGTACTTTTTAATTTTTATTTGCATTTTAAAAACACGTTTGTATATTTGTATAAATAAATAAGTACGACATATTACATTTTGTAATACGATATAAACTAAAATTATTTAAAATAGATTACCTAAATAAACCTTAATAATATGAATACATCTATTCGAGATTATCAGGACTGGAGGTGTGTTATTCGACAAGGGCTATTGTTATTACTATTTGCTTTTGTGGGATCCTATGCCAAGTCAGAGTCTCATTTGCATCCGGTATTTACGGATGTCAATCTTAGCTTAAGTACTGTACAGCAACAGGAATTTGCTGTTGCAGGTAGGGTGACGGACAGTATAGGAAATCCTATTGTAGGGGCCTCTGTCGTGCTGAAGCATAATGAGAAAATTAGTACTTCAACCGATGAAAATGGAATGTATGTTTTACGTGTTCCAGGTCAACAATCTGTCTTAGTGGTTTCTTATGTGGGCTTTAAGTCTCAGGAAATCTTGGTCGGGACAAGGACAGAAATAAATGTCATTCTTCAAAAATCGGATGCTGAAATTGATGAGGTTGTCGTAGTTGCATTTGGTTCCCAACGAAAAAAGGAACTCGTCGGTTCTATGACGACCATAAATCCTTCAGAATTGCGAGTTCCTTCAAGTAATCTGACAACTGCATTGGCTGGCCGTCTAGCCGGTTTGGTGGCATACCAACGTAGCGGTGAACCGGGACAGGATAATGCTGACTTTTTTATACGGGGTGTAACCACATTTGGATATTCAGCGAGTCCATTAATCTTAATAGATGGTTTGGAAATGCGTTCAGAGGATCTAGCTAGGTTGCAGGTAGATGATATTGCCAGTTTTTCTATTATGAAGGACGCTGCAGCTACAGCACTTTACGGCGCGAGAGGAGCAAATGGAGTGATCCTTGTCAGCACAAAAGAAGGTAAGGAAGGAAAAGCCCAGGTTTCCGTCCGGTATGAGCGCTCTGTATCCAGTCCGACAAAAAATGTAGAGCTGGCAGATCCGATTACCTATATGAAATTGGGGAATGAAGCTATATTGACCCGTAATTCGCAGGGAATCCCGATATATTCCCATGAACAAATAGAAAGTACGGAAAAAGGAATGTATTCTCTATTGTACCCGGTTACCGATTGGCAAAAGCTGTTATTTAAAGACAATGCAATAAATGACCGGATGAACTTCAGTGTCAGTGGTGGTGGGAAAGTTGCCCGTTATTATCTGGCCGGGACTTTCAATCAAGACTATGGTATATTGAATGTTGATCGCCGAAACAATTTTAATAGCAATATTGATTTAAAAAAATATTTGTTACGCTCCAATGTGAATATCAATGTGACGAATACGACGGAAGTGGTCGTTAGATTGCATGGTACTTTTGACGATTATACAGGTCCATTGGAAGGGGGTACCAGCCTCTTCAATAAAGTGATGCGAACGAATCCAGTACTATTCCCGGCTTATTATCTGCCGGATGAGAAACACTCGGACGTTGAACACATCATGTTTGGAAATTATGGGACAGGCAGTTATATCAACCCGTATGCTGACCTGATGCGAGGGTATAAGGACTATTCAAACTCGCTAATGATGGCACAGTTTGAGGCTAAACAAGATCTGGGCTTTCTTGCACAGGGGCTCAAAGTCAGAGGACTTTTCAGTACCACGCGTTACTCTTATTTCGACGTGTCACGTTATTACAATCCTTTCTATTATTCCCTGAGTGGCTATGACAAGTTGACGGGATCTTATATGTTGACTGGTCTCAATCCCGACACCGGTCAAGAGCATCTCGATTACAGTGAAGGTACAAAAGAAGTAACCACCAACTCCTATCTGGAAACTGCAGTAAATTATGACAAAAAGCTAGGTGAAGATCACTCTATAACCAGTATGCTGGTATTTGTGATGCGAAATTCGTTGGTGGCTAACGCCGGGACATTGCAAAAATCTCTTCCTTACCGAAATTTAGGTTTATCCGGACGGCTTAGTTACGGCTACAAAGATCGCTATTTTCTGGAAGGAAACTTTGGTTATAACGGATCCGAACGTTTTGATCAACGAAACAGGTTTGGTTTTTTCCCTTCTGCCGGTGCAGGCTGGGTAGTTTCGTCCGAATCTTTCTGGGGAGAGGGACTGAAATCACTGATTTCCAATTTTAAACTCCGGGCCAC